>JAYVAS010000642.1:0-2620 GCA_043750895.1 Pseudomonadota bacterium | reverse complement strand
GTGGTGGGCGCGGCTCCCTCGAGGGCACTCGGCCCGGCTGGGGATGGAGGCCCTCGCGGAGGGGCGGGCCGAGGCGGCGCGGATCCAGCGGGACTTCGCACCGCGAGCGGCCGGGGGCTGGCGGGGTCAGACGAGTGCCTGGAGCGGGGGGCGGACGGTGCCCGCCGCCGCCGGGCCGGGGAGGGTGGGGGTCCTGACCAGCCATTGGTCGGCCCTGACCATCGAGCGCCCCACTCTCCACTTGGGCGGGCTGGGCTCGAAGGTGGTGACCCCTGGGCTCAGCTGGAGCGCGACCTCCACCTTGGACACCGGGAAGGCTGTCGGCTCGCTGATCCCCTGCTTCAACAACGCCTGGTGGTGCGCGGCGACCCCGACCTACCCGGATGGCATCGCGGTGTTCAACGACGCGAGCCAGTACGTCTACCTCGTCGACATGGCCAACCCTACGGCGCCTCTCTACGCGTCTGCGTCTCCCGGGGGGGCGGCACCGCAGGCGTCGTTGGCGGTCAGCGCCGATGGGATCCGGATCGTGGTGGCCTACGTGAGCGGGTCGGACAGCATCGTCGTCGTGACCTCGTCCGACGGGTTCGGGTCGGAGGCGACGGTCTCCGCTTCCAACCACGCCCGGTGCGCCAACCCCGTGGTGGTGTTGAATTCGCTGGGAGGTTTCCACGTAGCGTACACCGCGCAGAACACCGCCTCCGCGCGGCGCGCGTCGGATGGCATGCGGCAGACGCACGTGTACAAGGTCGCCGAGGCACGCGAGTATCAGCCGGCGCAATGGGACGAGCCCGCCGACGAGGATACCGACGCCGCCTTCCCCTCGGCGGCGGTGAGCGGCGACGCCGACGCCAACGGCGACGGGGCCATGGCACTGATCGTCTGGCAGAGCACCGATGCGACGGGACAGAAGAACATCCGTGGGCGCGGCTGCGAATACCAGTGGTTCGCCAAGGCTTCGGGGGGGAACCTGGGGGAGCCGACGCCGTTCGGGGACTTCGACACGCGGGATGTCGCGCTCACGAGCTCCGCGGATCCGGACGAGTCCCGCGACCCCTGTGTGTGGTGTACGCGGTCGGGGGAGTTCTTCATCGGGTACACGGAGGACGTCTCCCGCGGGCAGGCGGTCGTGAAGCGGTGTACGAACCCGATGCACGGCGGGCTGGCGGGGCTGGCCGCTCAGGCGCCGGTGGAGCTCGCGGCGCCGAGGGCCGGGGAGGCCCAGAACTTCGTCAACGGGTGGGTGGACGAGGACGCCGGCTTCGCGATCGCGGTGTGGGAGCATACGCCCAACAGTCGGACGTCGTCCGACTACAAATCCGCCCACGGCGCCTACGTCGATTTGTCGGATACGACTGGGACGTGGCAGGACGTCAACCAGGTCTCGGACACGTCGCCTGCCACCGAAGAGGCGGCCAATCCGTCGGTTTGGATATCCTCCTCCGCGGAGGTGTTCGTCACTTGCGTCCAGAGTGACGGAGCCACGGGCGGGGCGGTCGTGTTCGAAGCCCGCAAGGGACAGCTCACGTGACTCGCGCCCCCCGGACACTCCTCGCCCTCCTTCTCCTTTCTGGCTGTCCCCCTGCCGAGGTCTCCAAACCCGACACCGAGCCCACACCGGACGATTCGGCCACGGAGCCGCTCGTCGACGGCGACGGTGACGGGTCTCCGGGTGGCGAGGACTGCGACGACGCCGATCCGACAGTGTACCCCGGGGCCGAGGAAGCCTGCAACGAGCGCGACGACGACTGCGACGGCGCGGTGGACGAGGATCTGCCGGTCTACACCTTCTTCTCGGACGGCGACGAGGACGGGTATGGCGTCCCTGAGCCCACGATGGAGGCCTGCGGCGAGGTGCCCGGTTGGGCGGCGCGGGCCGACGATTGTGACGATCTGGACCCCGACGTACACCCCGAGGCGCGGGATCGCCCCCACGACGGCGTGGACGCCGACTGTGACGGGAGCGACCCTTGCGCGGAGGCCGATCACCGTTGGTACAAGGGGAACCTCCGATTCTACCTCCGGGATGATCCGGCGGAGGTGATGACAGAGTTCTGCAAGAGCTACGACGCGATCGAGGGTGGCCTCTCGATGGAAGGGGACAGCTACACCGACCTGGAGGCGTTCTCCTGCATCGTGTGCATCTCAGACTATCTCGACATCGAGGCCCCCCGGCTCCGCTCGGCGGATGGCCTGGACAACCTGGTGTGGGTGGGCGGGAACCTCGGCTTCCCGGTCAGCTCGTTGCGTGACATTTCGGCGCTGTCTTCGCTGCGGGGGGTGGATGGGACGTTGTTCATCTGGGACACCGACCTGGTGGAGTTGAGCCCGCTGGCGAACCTCGCCAGCCTCGGGGCCCTCGACCTGGACGCGTTGCGCGTTCAGGATTTGAGCATGTTCACCTGGGTGCAGGAGCTCGACTACCTGTACATCTTCACCAACGACGTCCCCGACCTGACCGGGTTCTCCGGCCTGCGCTCGGTGCGCGACCTGGGGCTCGGCTCGGCCGGGCCGATGTCCATCGAGGGCCTGGGTGGGTTGACCCATGCGGAGGAGCTCACCCTCACGGCGCTCCCAGGAGTGACCGACGCGACGGTGCTCGCCGGCGCCGGCCCCATCG
>JAYVAS010000641.1:0-10222 GCA_043750895.1 Pseudomonadota bacterium | reverse complement strand
GCGAAGGCGATGTCGCGCGCCCGGACGGTGATCACCGCCTCCTGACCGGGCTCGTAGTTGTCCCGGCTGACCTCGACCGTGACCGGCTGGTCCTCCGGGTCCCCGATCAGCCAGCGCATCGCGTTCTTCCAGAAGCGCAGGTAGGCCTGATTGCCCCCGCCGGCCCCGGCCTCGTCGAAGGACCAGCGCCAACTCGAGTCCACGGCCAAGGCCATCGACCGACCGTCGCCGTACTCCCCGACGGCCAGCACCGGGAGCGGCTCGCCGCCGGCACCCGCCAGGCTGGGGTGCTCCAGCAGGACCGCGGCGCCGGTGCGGGCGCCCATCGTCCGGTTCACCCCGTCCAGCGGCGAGAGCTTGCTCCAACTGGCCACGTTCTCGGCCAGGTCGGCGGTCAGCCGGGTGATCGGATGGCGTTCTCCCGCCTCCGTCAGTCGCGGCTGGAAGCCGTTGGTGTCGACGCCATCGGCCGTGACCCCGAGCTGCACCGGCAGGACGCTCGCCATGCTGGTTCCGGCGTACTTACCCAGGTCGAAGCTGCGGTCGCCGCCCAGCATCACCAGCGCCCCGCCCTGCTCGACGTAATCGGCGAGGTTCTGCAACAGCGCCGGGGCCTGCCGGTCGAAGTAGGGCTCGTAGTCGAAGTTCTGAAATATGACCAGGTCGAAGGTGGAGAGTTGGGTGGAGAAGAGCTCCTCGTAGGGAAAGCCGATCAGCGAGAGCTCGGACGGCGCGTAGCCGCTCCCCATGTCGCGGGCGGTGCGGAGGATGAAGAAGGAGACGAGGTCCACCGATGGGTCTTCCTTGAGGAAGAGCCTGAGGAACTTCTGGTCCCACGAGGGCGAGCCACACACCTGAAGCACCCGGACGCGGTCGCGGACGACCCGAACGGCGAGGTCGAGCGCGTTGTTGCTGGGCACGGTGTCGGTCGGCCCCACCGGGACGCTGGCCTCGAACAAGAACCGCCCCACCTTGTCCGGGTTGACGGTGAAGGTGGCGGTGCCGCGGCCCTCGGCGTCGAGGGTCACGGTGGTGCTGCCGGCGGGCTGCCCGTCGCGGCTGAGCTGGACCGGGACGCTGGCGCCGTGTTGTCCGGTGGCGCGCACGTCCGCCTGGATCTTGAAGGGCGCGCGCAGGAACGCGAAGCCGCCGGCGCGCATGTCGACGATGGCGACGTCGTCGCGGCTGCCCGGGGTGCCGACCTGGTAGAGGGTGAGGGGCCCGCCGATGGGGGGGAGGGGTGCCTGATCGTCGGAGAGCAGGCGACGACGGAGCCCGCCGCGATCGGCGCCGTCGCTCACCACCACCACCCCGGCGAGGCGCTCCCCGGCGTACCGGCGGGCGAGGGCGTCAAGGGCGCCGCCCAGGTCGGAGTCGCTGTCGTCATAGGTGGCGGGGGCACCGGTGCGGAGGCCCTCGCCGAAGCTATAGACCTCGGCGCCGGGCAAACGGTCCAGGAGCGCCGACACCGCGGTCGAACGGGGCTCCCCGTTCCCGCCGCGCACGTCCATGGATCGGGAGGCGTCGACCAGCACCACGAGGCGACCCTCCTCGGTGCGCTCGCCCTCCTGCACCCACACCGGGCCCGCGACGGCGAACACCACGGTGGCCAGGGTGACGATCCACAGCGCCACCTCGCCCCAGCGCGCTTTGTTGTCGGGCCAGGGGCGGAGCGTGGCGCCGACCAGCACGGCGGCCACCACGCCGGCCACCGCTACCCACCACGCCGGAGACGTCCACACCAGGCTTCCGCCCGGGCCGCAGCAGTCGCCCAGAAGCCAGCTCACTCGATCCGTCCTTCGAGCAGCAGCTCCTTCACGTGCGCGGAGTCCTGTTTGTAGTTCGAGGTCAGCGCGTAGAGCACGAGGTTGACCGCCAGCTTCACCGCCTCCCGGCGTTGCAGCTCTCCGTCGGGCACACAGCCGTTGGCCTCGCGCCCGTCGGCGCGGCGGTCCAGGGCGCCGGAGAGGTCGTCCCGGCCGTAGATGACCGCGTGGGTGCTTCCCTGCGCCACGCCCTCGAGGATCCGGAAGTTGGCCACCCGGCCCACCGGCTGCCGCAGCAGGAAGAAGGAGCGGTAGACCGAGTGGTCGGCCGACAGGGTGGTGAGCGGGCGCGTGGGAAACAGCGACCGCAGCATGCTCCGGACCGAGGTGTCGAAGGCGCTGTCGCGGCTGCCGCTCGCGTCGTCGATGAAGAGGAAGCCCCCGTAGGAGAGGTAGCGGACGAGCTGGGCGCGGGCCGCCTCGGAGAGGGGGGGGAGCGCGCCTTCGCCGACCAGCACCGCGAACGGGTGTTTGAACAAGGCCGGGTCTTCGGGGGCCACCTGCACGGCGCGCGGCACCGCCTCGACGGACGTGGTCTGGATCACCTCGAAGAGGAGGCGCTTCCACGCCTCGGGGCGGGACAGCGTGCCGCTGGAGAGCTGGATCTCCGCGACGTCCACGTCGGAGCTCTCGCCCAGGGCCCAGGCGGGGGCGCTGGCCAGGGCGGCCGCGCCGGTGAGGAGGCGACGGCGGGTGATCACGTGGGCTCTCCGGTGCCGCGACCGAGCACGGCGGCGGCGAGCAGACCCGCCCCGACCAGCGCCCAGCCGTAGCCGGCGAGCGAGAGCTTCCGGGTGAGCCGATCGGGGGCGATCGTGGCCTGGGTCGCGAGGATGGAGGCGGAGTGGCGCACGTCGGACTCGGCGGGTGGGGTGTTGACCGCGACGCGGGCGAGCACGGGCTGGTCGCCGATCTGGACGGTGTACTCGCCGGGGTGGACCGGCACGAAGCTGAGCCCGTCGGGGGTGCGGGTGGTGGCGACCACGTGGCGCGCCGGCCCCGCGACCTCGGCGCCGCTGACCGCCACCGGGAGCACCACCGGGACCCCGACCACGCCCTCGGCGGTCGCCGCGACGCCGCCCACGTCTCCGCCGAGCAAGGCGGTGACCCGCTGGACCAGGGGCGCGAAGACGCTCTGCAGGGGGAGGTTGCCCCAGCCGAGGTCCACCGTGCTCGTCCACACCAGGACGCGTCCGGTGCCGATGCGCCGTTCGATGAGCGCGGGCACGCCGTCGGTATAGCGGAGCAGCGTCCGGATCTCCGGGCCTTCGGCGTAGGGTTCGAGGGTCATCACCCGGCGGGCGCGGACCGCGCCGAACTCGTCGCGGCCCGAGCGGGAGAAGGCGCGGAAGAGGTCGACACCGACCACGTCGGGGAGGTCGAGCGCGGTGCCCCCCGCGGCGTCCAGGTCTACCAGATCCCGGATGCGGCGCAGCGGGGCCGGGAGCAGGGAGGCGAGGGCGCTGTTGTACCGTTCCGCGGTGACGTTCTCACCCATGGCGAACACCAGCCCGCCGCCTCGGCGGACGAAGTCGATGAGGGTGGGCGCCATCGGCGCCGGGTCGGTGACGTTGGCGAGCCAGACCACCCGGTGCCCGCTCTCGACGAGCCCGGTGACCCCGGCGGGGGCCACGACGTCCACCACCGGGCCGCCCGTCCCCCACGGGGCCAGCGCCCGCTCGAGGAAGTAGGCCTCGGACCGCGTCGGGGTCGAGCCGGGGTCTCCGTCCACCACCATCACCCGGCTCGCGCCGACGCGCGGCAGGTGGAAGTAGCGGACGTTGTCGAGGGGCAGGTCGGGGTCGTCGATCTCCACCCGGGCCACGCCGCCCGCCGCCTGCCGCGGCACCGTGAACCGGGTCTCGGCGAGGCCGGGCGCGGCGTCGGAGCCCGCCGGGACGGCGACGAAGGAGGTGATCCGCGCACCTTCGGGGAGGTACACCGAGGTCGCGACTTCCCGGGCGTCAGGGCCGTAGTTCACCAGGCTGACGCGGACCGTTCCCCCTTCGATGCCGTCGCCGTAGGCCGCCTCGGTGATCGCGACGTTGCGGGGCGGCACGGCGGCGGAGACGTAGGGGTTCACTGTGGTGCCGAGGTCGAGCAGCCGCTGGAAGTCGGAGGTGCAGGCCTCGATCAGCCCGGGGCCGGCCTCGTCCGTGTAGAGGAGGATCTCTCCCGGTTTGCCCTCGAGGAGGGTGCGGGCGAGGAGCAGGGCGCCGCGGAGGTCGGTGCTCCCCGCGGACTGCTCCTCGGCCTCGATGAGGGCGGCGACCAGCGCGGTGTCCTCGGTGAAGGCCGGCGTGGCCAGCTCGGCGTCGCCGCCGAGGGTGATCAGCGCCGCCTGCACCCCCTCGGGGAGGCTACGGGCCTGCGCGGCCGCCGCCTTTCGGGCCAGGGTGTAGGCGCTCTCGCCGGCGAGGCGCTGATCCATCGAGAGCGATGCGTCGAGGAGGAAGATCACCCGACCGGTGGCCCCGACGGTGGTGGTGACCTCCGGCCACCGCACCTCGGGCCGCGCCGCGGCGAGGATGAATGCCGTGAGCGCCACCAGCCGCGCGAGGAGCAGCAGCCGATCGGTGAGGATGCGCCGGCGTTGCAGGCGCTTCTGGAGGCGCTCGAGCAGCATCATCGCGCCGAAGGCGCGCCGTTCCCGGATCGCCTGACGGGTGAGGTGGGCGAGGATCGGCGCGGCCAGCAGCGCGCCCAGGAGGAGCGCGAGGGGGTTGCCGAAGAGGAAGCTCACGCGGCCCCTCGGAGGAAGCGCGCGACCACGGGCGTGAGATCCGCCCCGGCGGGCACGTCGTAGCGCACCCCACGGTGACGCTTCACCGCCTGGTCCACCTCGGCCTGCCACGCGTCGCGAACGGCGATGAAGCCCTCACGCGCGGCGACGGGGTCGATGGGCAGCTCGTCGTCGGTCTCAGGGGAACGGAGGCGGACAGGCTCGTTGCCCTCCAGCGCCAGCTCGGCCCTGTCGTACACCTGGAACGCGCGCAGGTCGACGCGGTGGCGGACCAGCGCCGCGACCGAGGCGGCCCAGGTCTCGGGCTCCTCCATGAAGTCGCTGACCACCGCGACCAGGGTGCGCAGGCCGAGGCCATCTCCGACGGTGCGAAGCAGCTGATCCAGTCCGGCGCGGCCGGCGGGGCGGACGGCGGCGAGAGCCATGAACACGCGCGCGAGGTGGGTCTGCCCGCGGCGGGGCCTGAGGACCGGGTGGGGGACGTCCGCGCCGGCGCCGATGACCAGCCCCACGGGGCTGCCTTCGAGGTGCAGCAGGTACGCGAGCGTGGCTGCGAGGCGCACGGCCGTCTCGAACTTGGCCGGGACCGAGCCGAGGTCGGCGGAGGCGTCGACGACGATGGTGCAGGCCAGCTCGTTCTCGGCGTGGTGGCGCCGGATCACGAGGCGGTCGGTGCGACCGAGCACCTTCCAGTCGAGGTCGCGGAGGCTGTCGCCCACCGCATAGGGCTTGTAGTCCATGAACTCCACGTCATGACCGGCGCGGAGGCTCCGCTGCCCGCCGTGGTGGAGGCCGGCGACGATCTGGCGGGCGTGCAGATGCAGGGCCCGACAGCGTTCCAGGACCCGTGCGTCCCAGAGCCCGTTCAAACGCGCTCCGGGACCGCTTCGATGAGTCGGCGCACGACCTCCCCGGCGGTGATGCCGGCAGCCTCGGCGGAGAAGTTCAGCACCAGACGGTGGCGGAGGACGTCGGCGGCGACGGCGCGGACGTCGTCCTGGTGCGGGCTGAGGCGGCCGCGGAGCGCGGCGCGGACCCGCGCGCCGAGGGCCAGGAACTGGCTGGCGCGGGGACCGGCGCCCCACTGCACGAAGCTGCGCACCACCTCGGGGGCGTCCGGGCCCGGGCGCGTGGCGCGGGCCAGCCGCACGGCGTACCGGGTCACGTCGTCGTTGGTGGGGAGGCGACGGACCAGGGCCTGCATGGCCAGGAGGGTGTCGCGGTCGCAGACGGCTTCCGGCTCGGGGCCGAGCGTGCCCACGGTGCGCTCGACGATCTCGACCTCTTCGGCCTCGGAGGGGTAGCCCACTTCCACCGCGAGCATGAAGCGGTCGAGCTGGGCCTCGGGGAGGGGGTAGGTACCCTCCTGCTCGATCGGATTCTGGGTGGCGAACACCAGGAATGGGGGGGCGATGGGCCACGTCCGCCCGCCCGCGGTGACCTGGCTCTCCTGCATCGCCTGGAGGAGCGCGGCCTGGGTGCGCGGCGGGGTGCGGTTCACTTCGTCGGCGAGCAGCAGGTTGGTGAACAGCGGGCCGGGAACGAAGCGGAGCGCCCGCCCGCCGGTGGCGCGGTCCTCTTCGAGCACCTCAGTGCCGGTGATGTCGGCCGGCATGAGGTCGGGCGTGAACTGGATGCGGCCCGCGTGCAGGCCGAGCGCTTGTGCGGTGGCCGTCACCAGGAGGGTCTTGGCGAGGCCGGGAACCCCGACGAACACACAGTGGCCCCGCGCGAACAAGGCGATCAACATCGACTCGATCACGTGCTCCTGGCCGACGATGCGGCGGCCCACCTGGGCGAGGATCGCCGAGCGCAGCACGCCGAGCTGGTCGAACAGGGCGCTGTCGTCGGGGAGGTCGGACGGGGGGCTCATCGGGTGGCTCCAGCGGGGGGAGGGCCCCCCAACAGCAGGATCTGACGGTAGCGGCGGTGCCGTTCGGCGAGCGTGGTCTTGCCGGTGGCGGTGTAGAGCTGGGCGAGCGCCGACTGCACGTCCGGATCGAACGGATTGATGTCGGCGGACGCGCGGTACTGGTCGAGGGCGTCGGCGGTCGCGCCCTGTTTGAGCAGCAGGCCGCCGAGGTCCTTCCGGGTGGTGGCGAACTCGGGGTAATCGGCCACGGACTCCCGGAGGGTGCGGATCGCCTCGTCCACCCGATCCAGCCCCATGAGCGCGCGCGCGATGCGTGCGCTCAGGAGCGGGGAGGGCGGCTCGTCCGGGTCCACCGCGAGGCGGTACTCGATGAGCGCGGCGGCGTTGAGCGACTGGTCGTGCAGGAGATCCCCGAGCCGGGCGTGCCCGGCGAGGTCGGCGCGTCGTGCGAGCACCGGATCGATGCCGAAGTCGTCGTCCGGAGGGCCCAGCACGGTCGGCAGGGCGTCGAGCTTCCGTTTGACGAGGCGCATCTCCCCCAGAGAGGCCTTCCACCCCGCGGTGAAGGCCTCGCCGTCGGCGGCACCCGCCACCTTCGAGACCGCCGCGAGGGCGTCCGCCCCGTTCTTCACCTCGGCCAGCACCCGCCGCGTGGCGCCGGCGCCAGCGGTCGTTTCGAGGTGCACCACCATGCTGCACACCTCGGCGAAGGCGAGGGCCGCCTTCGCAGCGGAGGGGAGGTAAGCCATGCTGGGGTGCATCTCCTCGAGGGTGACGAACTCGCCGGTGGTGAGGGCCTCGGCGAGCAGCGACTGCGCGTAGACCCCCATGGGCTCGAAGGTGTCGGTGCGCCAGAGCACCTCGTGGGAGCGGGCGATGCCCTCCTGCAGCCACACCGGGGCGCGATCGCCCGTCTGGTACGCCACCACGTAGTGGATGTACTCGTGGGCGATGGTGTCCTTCCACGCGTAGCCGCGACCCAGCGCCCGGGGGCTGGTCACGAGCAGGCGGGTCCACTTCGAGAGGGCGACCACGCCCGTCTTGCGGACCGACTCCGCCGGCAGGCTTGACGCGCCGATGAAGGTGTCCGCTGTCGGGTAGATCTCCATCCGCACCCCGCCGGGAGGCGCCCCGCCGAGGCGTTTGCCGATGCGGTCGTGGGCCTTCTGGAGCACGTCGAAGGCGTCGTCGATGAGGACGACGTCCGTGCCCGGCAGGTAGCGGATCTCGACGTCGCCGCGGCGCTCGGTGGTGAAGCCGCGGGTCGACTTCACGGTGGCCGTGTAGACGGCGAGGTCGTTCTGGTACGCCTCTTCGGCGCCGAAGGTGCCGCCCACGCTCTGGAGCAGCCTCAAGGCCTCGGGGAAGTCGCCCAGGTGGAACGCCAGCGCGGCCTTGAAGCGGGTGGCCTGCGCCGAGTCCGCCATGCCGGTCAGCGCGTTCTGGGCGCACGCGATGTCCACCCGGTCGAGGCAGGCCGTGCCGTCGGCGGGCGTTCCGGCGCGCGCCGCGGGCGCGAGCAGGCACGCCGCGGCGGCGAGGATCGCCGCGGCGCTACTGGCGAACCAGTTCTTCATAATACCGCCGGTTCAGGGCCTTGTACTCCTCGGGGACCGCTCCGCTCATGCCCTCGAGCAGCGCCTGCCGATACGCCTCGGGGGTCTGGAACTCCTCGGGTGCCGGCAGGGCCATGGGCTGGCTGTTGGCGTCGTTGTCTCCGCCGCGGCCGCCGCCGTCCTCGTCGGACGTCCCGTCCTGTCGGCCGGCGGCGGACTCCTGCATGTCCCGCATGTCCTGCTCGGCCTGCTCGAGGGCCTGGTAGGCCTCGCGGAAGCCGTCCTCCGCTGCCTGTTGACCGCCCTCGGCGCCCATGGCGTCCCCGGCCTCCATGGCCTCGGCGGCGCGGCCCGCCTGCTCGGCGCCCTGTTGCGCGCCCCGTTCCAGCCCCGGCGCCTTCATGGGGAGGGTCGGGGCCATCTTGCCCGCGGCATCGGCGGCCCGCTCGGCCCGCGCCTCGATCTCCTGCTGTTGACTGGCGAGGCGCTCGAGCTCCTGCTGGAGGGCGGGGGACGTGGCCTGGTCGCCCTGCTTCATCCGTTCGAGCAGCGCCTGGATCTTCGTCACCTCGTCCCGTTGCGCGGCGGCCTGACGTTGCAGGAGCAGCGCGAGGTTCCGCACCGCCGGGTCCCGCGTACGCTTCTGGGCCGCGGTGAGGCCGAAGTCGAGCATGAGCAGCCCGTCCTGAAGGCGTTGGCTCCGGTCCAGGGCGGTGTCGAGGTTCCGGGCGCGGGCCGAATCCAGGAGCCCACCGGCGTCGCTGGCCCGATCGGCAAGGTCGAACCGGAGGTTCCCCGGGAGGTCGGTACCAGCGGCGACGGCGTCGAGGTCCTCCAGCCCCGTCGCGACGGCGCCCGCGCGCCGCTCGATCTCCTGCCAGGCCTTGACCGCCGCGTCCATGTCGGCGCCGTACTTCTCCCGCCCTGCCTCCGTCTGCTCCCGCAGCGTCTTCTGGTCGTTCGCGAGGGACTCGAGCTCCTGCTTGAGCTTCTCCATCGCCTTCGCCTGGGCGTCGCTCGCCTCTCCCCGCCGCTCCTGCTGGTCCTTGATGCCGTCGGCCAGCTCCTCGAGCTGCTGGGCGAGGCGCTCCATCAGCGCCTTGGCGTCTTCGGTCCGGCCTTCGGCGAGGGCCTTGCGGACCTCGCTCATGAGGTCCGTCAGCTCGCCGCCTCGCTGGTTGAGGAACTCCTTGAGCTCCCCCTCGCCGAGCTCCGCGGCCGCGGCCATGACCTGCTCGAGCAGGCGCTGAAGCTGGTCCAGCCGAGCGGTGGCCTCCTCCTTGCTCAAGCCGGCCAGGTCGGCCTGGAGCTCGGCCGCCTCGTCGGCCACGTCGCGGGTGAGGTCGGCCAGCCGGGCCTGGGCCGCCATACGGACGATCGCGTCCAGCACCAGCACCGCCCCCTCGACCGCGGTCACGTGGTCCGCCTGGAGGGTGCGCACCTCGTCGAGATCGCGCTCCGAGAGCCCCCCGGCGCCCGTGGCGAGGCCGCGCGCGAAGGAGAGCAGGGCCTGGCGACGGGCGTTCACCTCCCGAATCGCGGACCGCTCCGCCCCTTCCCCCTCTCCGGGGAAGGAGGCGTCGACGATGGCGTCGGCCTCTTCGTACCGGGCGTGGGCCATGGAGCTCCACGCCGTTGCCGTGCCGCGGCTGCTGACCGCCGGCGCCGGCTCGACCAGGAACGCCGCGAGCACGCGCACGTAGGCGTCCCGGAGCGCCTTGCGGGCGGCCGCGTTCCTGCCGGCGTTCCCGGCGGTGGTGAGCACCTCGAGATCGATCGCAGCCGACCAGCCGGCCTTCGAGCCCGAGATCTCGTCGTTGTCCCAGGCCTTGATCCGGAGCGTCGCCTTGGCGCCGGCGGCGAGCCCGAGATCGCGCGGGCTCACCCGGACGCTCTCGCTCAGGAGCCGCGGCGCGTCGGTCGGCACACGGAGGTCCACCTCCCGGATTCGGCCGCCTTCCTTGATCTCCACCACCACGCGGCGAAGCCCGTAGTCGTCCCTCGCGTCCCACCGCAGGGGGATCGGCTCGTCCAGTACCGCGCGCAGGGTGCGGGTCGCCACCTGTACCGAGATGTCCGGCGCGAGGTCGGGATCGGGGGTGATGGTGTAGTCGGGTGAGGGGAGCTCCCCGAAGCGGAAGCGCCACACGCCGGGCCCGGCCACGGTGAACACGGCCGCCAGGCTGCGCCCGTCCGCGATGGCGACCGCGACGGGATCGGCGTC
>JAYVAS010000640.1:0-3858 GCA_043750895.1 Pseudomonadota bacterium | reverse complement strand
GTGTTGGTTGCGTACCCAGGTGGAGCACGTTCCAGAGGGGCGATCCGGATTGAGATCCAGGGTCCGACCAGGTCACGTCTCGCCTCGAGCAGCGGCCCGGACCACGTCCCGGTCCGCGTAGGCGTACCGGAGCACGGTGGCGGCCGAGGTGTGGCCGGTGAAGGCCATCGTGGCCTCGGGGTCGCCGCCGCACGCTCGAAGCGCCCGGGTCACCCCGAACCGCCGGAGATCGTAGGGCTGCGCCTGGTCGACGCCGGCGCGTTCACAGGCCCGGACGAGGAGCCCGCGGAGGCTCTGGTTCGTCCAGCGCGTGGTATCGGCGCGGGCGAAGACGGGCGCCGAGCCAGGCCCGAGGGTGAGACGGAGGTGCTCCCGGAGGATCTCGCGGGCTCGAGGGAGAAGGGGACTCCACCCGAGGCCCACCGCGCCCTTGTCGGTGGAGATCCAGATGTCCCCGTCCTCGTGGGCCTCGGGCGACACCAGCACCCGGGCGCAGTCGGCGCGGGTCAACGCCAGGATCGCCACCGGCCGGCGCGGGCACCAGGCCATGAACTCCACCAGCCGCGCCTCGGCGACGGCCCCCCGGCCGCGGAGGCCTTCGAGGATGCGGCCGAGCTCGGCGATCGAGAGGCGCCGCTTCGGCCTGGCGTCCGGGCGGATCCCCTTGAGCGCCGGGAGGGTCGGGACCTGCAGGTGGACCGGGTTGCGCTGGACGTACCAGCGGACGGCCCGGCGCAGGAGCTTGAGCTCGTCGGTGATGACCGACTTCTTCGGGAGCCGATTGTTGCGCCGGCCGCCCGGCTCCTTGGCCCGGGCGTGGGCGTAGCTGGTGAGCATCACCTCGGTGATCTGGTTCGCGAAGACGGCGCCGAGGTGCCGCATCAGCGGGGCGCTCCGGTTCACGACGTTGGCGACGTAGGGCATGTCCTCGCCGACCCGCCGGACCAGGTCGTCCCCGTACTGGCTGATCACGTCAGCGATCGTGGGCCATGCGGGCCGCGACGAGCTGGGCGAAACGCCCAGGAGCAGCTCCGCCTGCCTTCGTTCGCGCGCGTCCTGGGCTTCCGCCAGCGGGATGTACCCCAGGGCCTCGATCGTCTCCGTCGGTGCTCCCAGGGGGGTGAACCGGAGCCGGTAGTAGGTCCCCCCCGGCTTTCGCAGCGCCTGCAGGTGCACCTGAGCGGGCACGTCCTTTCGTCTGGCCATGGGTGGCCTCCAGAATCTCGGGGTAGCTTAGCCGGGTACCGCGATTCGACCCCGGGAGGCGATGGCAGGGGAGCCGGCGGGCCCGGATCGCGGCGTAGAGCGCCGCGGTCGACCAGCCGGTGAGCTCGGCGCACCGCTCGACGGTGACCAGCACGTCGCCGCTGCGCTCGCCCTGGGTGAGGGGTGCGGTCTCGGTCACGCTCAGTCCAGCCGGACCGGCATGAGGATGGACCAGGAGCCGCGATCGTCCACCCGGGAGGTGAGTCGCATGGGCGCGAGGGGCCCGCCGGCCTCCCAGCGCACCGGCCCGGGCGGAAGCGCGAGCAGCGCCTGACGGAGGAACACGGCGCTCACCCCAAGCAGGATGTCGTCGGCGCCGTCGAAGGCCGCGGGGACCGCTACGGTGGCGCTGCACCGCCCATCCGTCGCCACGTGGCTCGCGGTGAGGCGCATGGACCCCTTCGTCCACCGAACCGCCACCGGACTTCCGACGCTGCGCGCCGCCCACGCCAGCCGCCGGAGGGCGACCAGCAGGGCATCCCGATCCGCGTCGAGCGTGTGGGTGAACGTCGCTGGGATGACCTGTCGCCAGTCCGGGAAGCCGGCCTGGAGAAGGCGAGTCCGGATGCTCCAGTCCTCGCAGGCCACCAGGAGCGACCGGTCGCCCCAGACGAGCTCGACGGGCCCCTCCGCGCCGACGAGCGCCGCGGCGATCACCTGCCAAGCCCGCCGGCTCACCAGGGCCTGCTGGTCCCGCCGCGCCGCTCCTTTCTTGTCGGGTGGGAGTCGGTAGGTCGGCCACACGCCGGTGACGCCCTCGGCCGCAACGGACGCCAGGAAGAGGCGGTTGCCGTCGGTGGCGATCGCGCGCAGCCGGCGCTGGGCGTCGAGCTCGACGTGGGCGCCGCTGAGGCCGTACTGGTTGTCGTCGTCCGCGATCGCGAAGACGAAGCTCGAGATGAACCGCCGGAGGTCGGCGGCGTCCGGGATCGTGCAGTACCCGCCACCGTCGCCATCCCTCACGGCCGGTCCGTCGTCGGCCGGGTTCGCGCCCGGCAGGACCATGGTGGTGTCCCCGTTGTCGGTGATGGTGAGCTTCCCGTGAGCGATCGAGAGCGTGAGCTCGCTGGCGAGACCTCCGAGGAGGTTGGCCAGGAGACCGGGCGCTACCTGGAGTTCCCCGTCGGGCGCGTCCACGTTCCCGTCGACCACCAGGTGGGCCGAGCACTGCCGGTCCTGCCCGGCGATCGAGAGGACCTTGTTGAGGATCCGAAGGAGGACGAGCGAACGCATGGTCGAGCGGTCGGCGCACATCGCGGCGATGCGCAGCGCGCGACGGAGGGCGGCCGCGGTGGGGCGGCGAGTGGTGATGGGTGCGATGTCGTTCATGCTGCCTTCCGCTTCTTCTGGGTCTTCGGCTTGGTGGTGGTCTCGGCCTTGGGCTCGGCGGGGAGCTGGGCGAGCTGCTCGTGGGCCGCCTTCACGACACGGTCCTGGAAGAAGTCCCCGGCCTTGACGATCGCCTCGAGCACCGACCGGTCCTTGCACTTCTGGATCCACGGGACCCGGTCGGTGATCCGCCGGCAGTCGGGCGGGAAGGGGGGAGGGAGCGCGTCCGCGGCGAAGCGGACCCGCTCCACCATCCTGGCGGTGAGGATGTGGGTCTTCGGCCAGTCGTCGACGACGCGAACGCCGCCGGTGCGCCAGCGTCCAACCACCTCGACGTCGATCCCGCCGACGGTCCGGAGCTTCTGGCCCACGAAGAACTGCAGGGCTCTCATGACTCGTCTCCGTCGGCGGTCACGAAGACCATCACGTCCTCCTCGTCCATCGGAGACGCAGCCCGGCGGAACAGGTGCTTCAGGTCGCCCGGCGCCTTGTCCAGCCACTTGTGGAGGGCCGTCGAGCGGCTGTCCCGGCGCATGGCGTCCAATTCGGCGAGCAGCTCCAGGGTGTCACCCGTGACCTCGGCCAGGCCGCGGTTGGTGCGAGCCTGGAAGCCGAAGCCGCCGTGCGGAAGGAGCTTGGCGACCTCCCCGAGAAAGGTCTCGGTCTCCTCGAGGAAGGAGCTCTGGTAGGTGGAGCACGTCGTACACGCCCCGTCCGCCACCCAACCGGAGCAGGTCGGAACGAGGCAGGTCTTCGCGGTCCGGTCCGGGTCCATCCAATCGCGGAGCACGCCGTCCCGGACGGTCGGGTGCAGGTCCCACGGACGGAGCTTCTCCCGCACCTCCTTGACCGCGTCCCGGAAGCCCCAGCCCTGCTTCTCCGGGTCGGCCTTGAGCTGGTGGATGCGGCGGGCCAGCTCGTAGGGGTCCTTCGTCTCCCGGGAGGCGGCCGCCGCGGCGTTCCTCCGCTGCTCCTCCGCGACCACGCGCCGGCGGTCCTCCACCGCGGCGACCAGGGCCGGGCGGTGCTGCCACTGGGCTGCGAGCTCGTCGAGGCCCCAGGTCCTCGTGGGCAGGTCGCCCACCAGGCGGAGGAGCTTGTAGACCTCCTCCCGCTGCTCGGCGGTGATGGCGGTCGACCGAGCCGCGGCGACGAGGTCCGCCTGGGTGTCGAGGCCCTCGAGGCGCCCCGCGATCGCCGCAGGCGTCGTGTCCTCGGACCACGGCCACGGCTCCGAGGCGAGCTCCTCGCGGCGCATCACCT
>JAYVAS010000639.1:0-4521 GCA_043750895.1 Pseudomonadota bacterium | reverse complement strand
CTTCGCTGAGCGGGGGGCCACGGCATAGCCGACGCCCATGGTCCATCTATGGGTGCTGGGTTGGGTGGGGGTCGCCGAGGCGGCAGCGCCCTTCGTGGGGGGCGGCGTCCAGGGTCTCCTGCCCCTCCCCGAAGATTTCGTCGCGCCCAGCGTCGTCGCCACCGGGTACCTGGGGGCCACGTTTCCGGCCGACGGCGTGGAGCTGCGCGGCAGCGTCGGCTCGGGCTTCGACGAGTACCGCTACATCGTGGAGTCGATGCGGCTCGACGGCGTGCACCTGTTCCGACCCGAGGCGCGCGTGGACCCCCTCCTGCTCTACGGGATCGGGATGCGCTCGCTCACGCCCTGGGGTGCCAAAGCCATCGAGGAGTCACTCCGGCTCGGGGTGCGCGCCGATCCCCTGCTGATCACCTCCATCGAGGCCGGCGGCGGGTGCGTGTTCCGCGTGACCGGCCCCCTGCACGTGCGCGCCGACGCGCGGATCTGGGTCGGGACGGCGAACGTCGACTTCGGACCGGGCGCCTTCGTGGGGCTCGACGCGTCGGTGACGCTCGAGCTGCGCCCGGTGTCGCCGGACCGCGACCACGACCGGATCAAGAACCGCGACGACGTCTGTCCCGACGTCGCGGAAGACGCGGACGGCCTCCTGGACCGGGACGGCTGCCCCGAGGAGGACGTCGACCAGGACGGCGTCGCCGACGGTGTCGACCCCTGCCCCACCCGCCGCGAGACGCGCAACGGCTACCAGGACGCCGACGGCTGCCCCGACGTTCCGCCGCCCAGGGCGCCGGCCGCGGTGCCGGAGCCCCTCCGCGCGTTCTCGGGGACCATCGACGGCCTCTACTTCGGCTTCGACTCCGCCGAGATCCTCCCCACCTCGGAGGCCGTCCTGAGCGCCGCGGCCAACGTGCTCCGCGACCACCCCACGGTCCGGGTGCACGTCCGCGGACACACCGACGCCGTCGCCGACGACGCCTACAACCTGACGCTTTCGGCGGCGCGGGCCCAGGCGGTGGTGGTCTGGCTGGGCGCCCACGGCGTGGACGTCGCCCGCTTGTCCTCGGAGGGCGTCGGCGAGGCCGAACCGGTGGAAAGCAACGACACCGAAGAGGGCCGCAGCCACAACCGCCGGGTTCAGTTCGTCATCCTCGAGTAGGGCTGGGCGCCGCACGCGCCGGCCGCGCCCCGGGCCGGACGCCGCATCAGGGGCAGGCGCCCTCGTTGGTGCTGTCGGTGTTGTCGTCCTCGTCCCACTCGTCGATCGTGCCCACGCCCGCGCCGTCGTCGTCCACGCGCGCCGTGAATCCGGTCTGGGAGAACTGCCCCGCGGAGAGGGGGATCTCGATGCCGTCCAGCGAGCGCCCCGCCCACACCTCGGGGAGGCTCACCGTCGCCACCACTGCGGTGCCGGTGCTGCGCTCTTCGTAGAGGGTGAGGAGGACCCCGGCCGGCACGTCGGCCGCTCCCTCGTTCCACACCTGGACCGCGACGATCCCCGGCCCGTAGGTGCAGTCCATCAGGCAGACGTCGGTGATGGACACCCGCAGGTCGGGCACGCGTTCCGCCCCGTCCACCGCCGTCCGCGCCCGGTAGAGGTTGTACTTCTCCCAACTGTTCTCGCGCCGACGGGGCACCGTGCCGTCGTCGGCGACGTTGGTCATCGCGTAGTCGTACACCCCCCAGGTGGGGCCCGCCGCAGGCCAGCCGGCGCCGCCGTGCGTGTAGGCGACGACACCCGGGTGCGCCCCCCAGTTGTTGACGGTGAGGATCTCCGCGCTCCCGTCGCCGTCGATGTCGGCCACGGTCGGGTACTCCAACGCGGTGGACGACGTGTGCTCGAAGGTCTCGAACCGACGCACGCCCGTCGCGCCGTCGAGGATCTTGAGCGAGCTGTGATCAGAGTAGAGCACCTCCAAGGCGCCGTCCCCATCGAAGTCGAAGCCCGAGCAGCCCGCCAGCCCCGACACGTCGTCCATCGGGACGCTCCACACCGCGCTGCCATCCAACTCGTACATCAAGACGTTGGGGAAGTTGGCGAACACCAGCTCCGCGGCCCCATCCCCGTCGAAGTCCCCCGCGCAGGGAGGGCCGGGGTAGGGCCCGTCCCCGGGGTAGTCGAGCGCGAACCGATTGGTACCGTCTGCTTCCCAGAGGGTGAGGCGGTTGCCGATGAAGCCGACCTCGGCCTCGGGATCGGCGTCGGCCTGGATGAGGAAGGGCCACATCCCGTAGACCCCGCGTTCTCCGGTGTCCCAGAGCTCGGTGCCGTCGCTGTCATAGACGACGCCGCAGTACAGGATCTCCTGGTCCCCGTCGGCGGCGTCGATGTCCCCCGTCGTCGGATGGGTGTAGGGGCACCCGTTCCCGAAGGCCCGCATCTCCCACAGCAGCGCCCCGGTCGCACCGTCGAGCACCAGGTTGTCGGCGATCACCTCGGGCTGCGCGTCGGCGTCGAGATCGGCCACGGTCGGCTCGTAGTACCCGAGCACGGCCGCGGCGTCGGCCGCGGTCCAGACCAGCGAGCCCGACCCGTCGAGCACAATGGTGTAGCCCGCGGCGTTGGCCGTGATGACCTCGGGCGCGCTGTCGCCGGTCACGTCGGCGATGACCGTGGTGGCGCCGTGGGCCCCGTCCGCGTAGGCCCACGCCTCCGCCCCCGTGGCGCCGTCGATCGCCACCACCCACGCCCCATCCCCGTCCAGCACCACCAACACCTCGGGCGAATCGAGCCCGTCCACCATCCCGTCGCCGTTGTCGTCGGTCAGGTTGCCCACCATGGGCGGAGACCATGCGTTGAGGGCCCCCGGCGCCGCCGCGGGCGACACGAAGCTCCACTGCTGGACCACGTTCCAGGGATCGTCCACCCGCGCCGTGGCGCCACCACCCGTCGCCGCTTCCGTGGCGGGGTCGATGGGGACATCCGCGGCGGTACCGGCGTCGAGGGGGGGGCAGGTGCCATCCAGGCAGTCCACGCGGCCGTTGCCGTCGGCGTCGGGAAAGCCCTCGTCCACGAGCCCGTCGCCGTCGTCGTCCACGCCGTTACACGCCTCCTCTGGCGGCGGCGGGGCGGTGTCGGTGGCCGTGTCGAACGGGAGCGTCTCCGCGGTGTCGAACGGCGCGGGGTCCTGGTCCTTGGTGACGAGAAGCGCGTCGAGCCTGCAGGCGGTCAGGAGCAGGGGGAGAAAGCAGAAGGTCGAGCGCGCCAAAGGTGCCGCCAGCGAGGGGATCCCACCGTAGCCGCGGTAGGACCCGGGCCGCGCGGGAACTGCGCAGGCGGACTGCCCGCGCTGCGCCCCGGGGGGTAGACTCGGCCGGATGTGGTTCCTCCTGCTCGCCTGCAAGACGCCGACCGAAGACGCGTCCCCTCCCCCCAGCCTCACCGCCCCCCTCGCCGAGACCGAGGTTCGCGCCGGCGTGGTCGTCGATCCGGCTTCCCTCTTCGGCGGCATCAGCGCCGAAGGCCGCCCCGGCGACGTGAAGATCTACAACGATCGGGTGCAGTTCGTGATCCAGCAAGTCGGCGACTCGAGCTACTACGCCGAGTACGGCGGCGCGCTCATCGACGCCGACGTGGTCCGGCCCGCGGGGGCACCGGGACGGGATCTCATCGACGAGTTCGCGCCCATGATCGGCCTGGGGCGGGTGGTCAACGCCAGCGCCGTGACCGTGATCGCCGATGGGAGCGACGGCGTGGCCGAGGTACGCGTCGAGGGCCCCACCGCCCCGCTCCAGCTCATCACCGGGGCGCTCGAGAACCCGGGTCTGATCTCCGACCTCGACCTGTGGGTCACCACCACCTACCGGCTCGAGCCGGGGAGCTGGACCCTCCAGGTCACGACCACCGTCGAGAACCGCGACGTGGCGTCGTCCTTGTCCATCGGCCAGGTGGGCATCGTGGCGGTGGACATGGCGGACGCGTGGCGCCCCGGTCAGGGCCTCGAGGTGGACGGCGACGGGGCCACCGCGTGGACGGCGGTGGTGGGGAAAAACAACGAAGCCGCCCTGGCGCTCCTCGGAGACGCCGGGCCGCTCGAGCAGGGCACCGTGGGCAGCATCCTGAGCGCCATCGCGCCCACGATGGTGGGCTTCGGCCCCACCGAGGACGTGCCCGCGGGCGGTACGCTGTCCTGGACCGCGCGCATCGGCGTGGGGCCCGACCCGGCCACGCTCTCCGAGGCTCAGCTCCGGTGGCAGCAGGTCCCCGCCCAGCAGCTCACGGGCGTGGTGAGCGCGGACGGGATGCCGGTCGCGGGTGCGCGGGTGCACGTGCTCGACGCCGCCGGTGATCCGCTCACGCTCGCGTTCACCAACGCGCGCGGCGAGTACCGCGCGGTGGTCCCCTCCGGCCCGGTGTCGGTGGTGGCGACGGGGCGGGGAAGCGGCATCCAGGTGGACCTCGCGCCCGGCCACGGGCAGGTGAGCGCGTACGACGCCAACCCCTCCATCGCCCTGGACTCCCTCCTCCGCGGCGGCCCGGTCACGCCCTTCGCCGAGGGCAACGGGGTGGGACCGACCACCACC
>JAYVAS010000638.1:0-10574 GCA_043750895.1 Pseudomonadota bacterium | reverse complement strand
CGACCACGGCGGCGCCCACCGCCTCGACCGCGCCTCCCGCCGCACCCCTGGCCGACGCCCTCGTCCTCCCGCGCCCGCCCCGAAACGTGCTGATGGTCTCGGTGGACACCCTCCGCCGTGACCACATCTCCCGCTACAGCCACGGCACCACCACGCCGTTTCTCGACTCGCTGCTCGCCGGTGGCCTCGCGCTCGACGATCACCGCTCCTGCTCCAACTGGACCATGCCCGCGGTGCTCTGCGCCCTCTCCGGCCGCGACCCGGAGGCGGTCGGCTACTTCCCGGAAGGGACGATGGGCACCTCCCAGCCCAAGCCCCCCGGCTTGCAGTTCCTGGGCAGCCTGCTGACCGCCGCGGGCTTCACCACCGGCGTGGTCTCCGCGAACCCGCTCTTCGGCAGACACTCCGGCTACGGCGCCGACTACGGCCAGGCCCAGACCGGCATGTTCGACGCCGCCACCGTCCGCTCCAAGGGCGGGGAGATGCTGACCTCCCTGCGCGCCGCGGGAAAGCCCTGGTTCCTCCACCTGCACTTCATCGACCCGCACTCGCCCTACCGCCCGGTGGACGGCTACGCGCCCCCCGCGACGCCGGGCGCGGCACCCAACCTGCCGATGGTCGCCATCAAGCGTCAGTGGCCGACCATGGACGCCGCGACGCGCACCGCCACGCTCGCCGGGCTCGACGCGCTCTACTCGGCCGAGGTGCGCTACACCGACGACCAGATCCGCGCGCTGTTCGCCACCCTCGACACCGCCGGCGCCCTCGACGACACGCTGGTGGTGCTCTGGTCGGACCACGGCGAGCAGTTCCAGGATCACGGCGGCTGGGAGCACGGCGAGGGTCTGGACGACGAGGAGACGGGGGCGCTGGGCGGTTTCTGGATGAAGGGCATGAAGCCCCTGGCCTGGTCGGGGATGACCACCCACACCGACCTCGTGCCCACCGTCTTCGACGCCCTCGACCTGAAGCCTCCGGTGGCCTTCACCGGGCTGGTGGTCGGCAACCGACCCGCCGACGCCCCGCGCTACGCGGAGGTGCTCAAGGGCCAGTACACCCTCCAGTCCGTCGATGCGGGCGGCTGGCGCCTCACCTACGGCTGGGACGGGTCGATGCGCTTGATCCACCACGCGGTCGACCCGGCCGGCAAGAACGACCTCTACACCCCCGAACACCCCGAAGGTAAGCGGCTCTGGGCGCTCCTCCAGCCCCAGGTGGCCCGGCTCGCGGCGCTCGAGACGCGGGTGACGCCCACCCCTCCCGGGTCGGCCCCTCCGGCCGACATGGGTCCCGACGCCTGGTCGGGCGGCGGGGATCCGGCCTCCGAGGCGATCGCCGCGGGGATGGAGGGCGGCGGCGGAGAGCGTCCCGGGGCCGCGGGACGCGGCGGGCGGGGCGGCGGGGAGGGGGGACGGATGGCGCCCCCGGACCTGCCGCCTTTCACCGGGTTCGAGGGCTCTCGGACCTGGGAAAAAGGCACCTGGCGCGACGCCACGGTGTGGGTCACCTCCTCGGCGACCGATCCGAGCTGGGTGGCGGTCCGCATCGACGAGAAGGCAGGCGGGGCTTTCTGGCTGGTCCGGGCGACGATGGTGACGGTCCCCGACGGGAGCGCGGCCAAGGTGCTTCCCGGTGGCACCGGACACACGGGCTTTCCGCAGGTGGGGGCGACGGGGACCAACGGGAGGCAGGGGTCAGGGCGCGCCCGGTGAGGGCTCGTCCGGAGGCTCTCAGGGCGCGTACCGAACCACCCGGCGGGCGTCGATCACCCCTTCGGCGACCACCCTCTCCCCTCCGGGGAGGATGAGCTCGATGCGGCTGACCGCGGTGTGCGCGCCCAGGCCGAAGTGGACCATGGCTGGGCCGGCGGCGCCGCGGCCGGAGTCGTTCATGACTTCGTCGACCCACTGATCGGGGCCCGCAGTGACCACCACCCGCGTCTCGGGGGGCGCCCAGACCTCGAGCCAGGCGTCGTCGGTGCAGGACTCGGAGAGGTAGACCTGGGGCCGGAGCTGGACGTCGGCGGCCACGATGTCGAGCACGCCGTCCGCGTTGAAGTCCGCCGCGACGACGCTGCGGTAGTCGGAGGTGCTCTCGAGGCCCAGGGCGGGCCCGGCATCGGCGAAGGTGCCGTCGTCCGCCTGCTCCAGGAGCCCGACACCGTCGCCGGGCTCGCCGTTGGGCGCGCCGTCGACCAGCCAATCCCCCTTGGCGACGAGGATGTCCTGATCGCCGTCGTTGTCGCGGTCGAAGAAGACCGAACCCCAGCTCATGTCGGGGATGCTGGCGCCGGAGACGTCGGTGGCGTCGTAGAAGACGCCTCCGCCCAGACCCTTGAGCAGGACCTGCCCCGACCCGTGGGCGAGAAAGAGGTCCATGTTGCCGTCCCGGTCTGCGTCCCCCACATCGACGCCCATGCCGGTCATCACGACCCCGCAGCCGCATGCGTCGTTGCCGTCGACCAGCACGCCGTCGTCGTTGCGCCAGAGCACGTTCTCGCCGTAAATGTTGCCGATGTCGTTGGAGACGTAGGCATCGACGTCGCCGTCGAGATCCACGTCGAACCAGACCACGTCGAAGCCCTTTCCGTCATGCGGATCGTCCGGGACACCGTTGGGCACCTCGTCGAAGCCGAGGTCCCCGCGGTTGAGGAACAGGCCGTCCTCGTGTGGCTCGTCGTCGTTGGTCTGGACCACCGAGTAGAGGTCCAGTTGGCCGTCTCCGTCGATGTCGCCGGGGGAGAGCTCGACGGACGACTCCTGATCCACGTCCTCGAGCATCACCAGCGCGTCGGCCTCGAGCTGGCCCTCGATGTTCCGGACGATCGACGGTGGTTTCCCGATGATCAGGTCCTCCCAGCCGTCGCCGTCCATGTCGCCGACGTTGAGCGCCGTGCCCAGGGACCCGATGCCTTCGAGCGCGGTGTGGGTGAAGCTGGCCCCCCCTTCGTTCCGGTAGAGGACGACGTTCTCCGACTTGAAGCCGACGGCGATGTCCAGGTCCCCGTCCCGGTCGACGTCCCACACCGCGAGGGCGCCGCCGCTGACCTTCTCGTCCGGGTCGGGCCGTTCAGCCCCCAGCAGGCCCCAGGTTGCGCCGACCTCGACGTAGGTAGGCGTCGGTGCCGGGTCGCTGCACGCCGAGACGGGTTCCAGCGCGATGCGGGGATCGATCGTGGTGTCGGGCGGGGTGCCGGTGTCCACCGACGTGTCCGACGTGTCCACCACGACCACGGAACCACCGGTCTCGGAGTCGAGCGGCTCGTACCGCGTACATGCGGGACCGCCGAGCCAGAGCAGCATGAGGCCCATTCACGGAGGATGACGTAGAACGCCCGCTCCGTCAATCGCCGTCACGGGCGCGCGGGCTCACCCTTCGGCCGGCCCCTCCGGTTCGTCCCCGAGCCCTGCGGCCCGCCGACGCCGGGCGGCGGCTGCATCCCGAGGCGCGCCGGCTCGAACGGAGAGTCGAGCCCGGCCAGGAGGTCGTCGGTGCCGGCACCAAACGCCTCGGCTGCCGCTGGGGGCAGCGCCGCGAGGGCCGCGGCGATGTGGCTCGGATCCCGGTCCGGCCGCCCCGCGGAGATCCCGGCGACGCGCAGCACGTAGGGATCCTGGCTCCCCGCGACGATGCACGCCGCCCACGTCGCGGCCTGGTCCTGGTTGTTGCACGCCACCGCGAGGGGCGGGCCGGCCATGCCCCGGAGGCGGGGATCCGCGTCCGCGGGGAGCGAACGGAGCGCTTCGGCGACCGCAGCGGCCGGATCGCCCGGCATCCGGCGTCGACGCAGCCCCTGATCGAGGGCCATCCCCAGGGCGAGCGCGTCCCCGTCGGCGGGCGGGAGGGACGCCAACCGTTCCGTCCACACCTGGGCCGAGAGGGGCACGTTGGCCAGGGCGTGCCCCAATCCTCGGAGCGCGTAGAGCGGCTCCGCGTCCGCCTGCGCCCGGGCGACGGCGTCGTCCACCGACAGGGTCTGCAAGAACACCCGCTTGCCGAGGTCCAGACCGCGCAGCATGGCCATGACCCCAGCCGCCCAGGGGTCGGCGGGGCGGACGTCGAGCTTCTCGGGGGCGAGACGCCCGGCGGCGTAGACCAGGAACACCGGGGTCGTGCCGCCGGGGAGCGTCAGCGCCAGCGGCGACCAGGCCCAGCCCGCGAGGCGTTCGCCTTGGGAGAGCGCCCCGGGGAACAGGGCGACGGCGAGCAGGATCCCGCCCAGCCAACGCCGACCGTGGGTCCAGGCCACCCCGACGCCCGCCGCGGCGATCCACACCAGCAGCATCAGCCAGGGGGCGTGGTAGCGCGCGTTCGTGAGCGGCGTGGTGAGGCGCATCAGGTAGATCGGGATCCCGGTGCCGGTGAGCAGCACGACCCACACCACCACCAGCCACAGCGCGACCCGCGCCCGCCACGCACACAGCACCGCCGACACCGCCGCGACGGCGAGCGACACGCCCGAGAGCCACTCCGAGTCGGCGCGGGCGATGAACTGCCGGAACGCGAGCTCCCGCGTCCCGAACAGGTACCCGGCCCGATCCCACACCCCCTTCCATCCCGCGGGAAACACGTTCCCCTCGACGTGGATGCGGTTGGGGCCCACGTCCCCCACGGCCGACTGCAGCAGGAAGGGGGAGAGCCCGACCAGGGCCCCGAGCACTGCGAGGTGACGACCCCGACGGGCGAGCAACAGGGGCGCGACCGCCAGCGCCCCGTACGCGGAGGTGCGACAGAACCACACCCCCAACCCCGCGCAAAGCCCCGCAGCGAAGGGGCGGTCGAGCAGCGCGAGCGCCCCCAGCACGAACAGCGCCGACTCCTGGTGGTTGCCCCAGAGCATCAGCGCCAGGTCGCTCACCCCGGTGGGCGGGCACGCCCAGAGGACCGCCCAGGCCCACGCCGCCGCGCGCCCCACGTGGCGGTCGAGCGCGAAGAAGCCCACCACCAGCTCGGCCACCGTCCACGCCAAGGCGACCGACTTCCACGCCAAGAGGTGGTCCCCGGCGAGGCCCACCACCGGCGAGGCCACCGCGGCCACGACGGTGCAGCCCCCGCAGAAGGCCTTGTACTGGAGCGGCAGGATCTGGCTCCAGAGGTCGGTCGTCCACAAGAACCGCGACACCGACGCGTTGTAGGCCTCTTCCCACTGCTTGAAGCGCAGCGGGTGGGAGACGAGCTCAGCGCCGTCGAGCAGGACCCGGACGCACGCCGCCAGCACGAGCAGCCGCCACTCCCGGGCGACGAGGGGTGCCGGCGGGGTCACATCAACCCGCGAAGCGGATGATCGCCTTGGGGTGGCGGGAGATGACACCTTCGAACGAGGCCTTCTCCCAATCCTTGATGTCCACGATGGTGTCGTTGCCACCGTTGAGGATGGTGTTGAACACCGCGTCCTGGATGCCGTTGGAGCGGTCCTCGAGGAGCTGCTTGGTGATCTCCCAGGTGCCGAAGATGCGCCGGCCGACGATGCCGTGCAGTTGCAGCCCGTCCATCACTACCCGGTGCACGTCCTCGAAGACGGCGTCCCCGTTCTTGACGCCGAACAGGACCACGTGCCCGCCCCGCCGCGCCAGCTTGACCGCGTTGTTGAGCGACGAGTTGAAGCCGGCCATCTCGAAGGAGACGTCGACCCCGACGCCGTCGGTGAGGTCGCGCACCTTCTCCCGGAGGGTCGGGTCGGACGCGTAGGGCCGGTCGGGCGGCGACACGCCGGGGGTGAGCACCGCGTCGCAGCCGAGCTTGAGGGCGAGCGCGGCGTGGTGCGGGTCCGTCTCGACGCCGATCACCTTGGAGGCCCCCATGCCGCGCGCGATCAGGATCGCGAACAGGCCGATGGTGCCGCAGCCCACGATGGCGACGGTCTTTCCGCGGAGATCGGTGGCCTGGCAGGCGTGGACGGCGTTCCCGAACGGCTCCTGGACGGCGGCCACCTCGGGGCGGATGCGGGCCAGGTTGGTGGGCCAGAGCGACTTCGCCGGGAGCTTCAGGTACTCGGCGAAACAGCCGTCCATCGAGATCCCGATGATCTTGTCCTTCGCGCAGACGTGGGAGTCCCCGACGCGGCACTGGTAGCAGACCCCGCAGATGATGTGGGATTCGGTGGAGACGATGTCACCGGGCCGATATCCGTACTTCTCCGTCACCCGGCTGCCGACCTCGACGATCTCGCCGAGGAGCTCGTGCCCGACCACGCGGGTGGTCTTCGCCTCCTCGCCCAGGCTGCCCTCGATCATGTCCCCGAACGCCTTACGCCACCAGATGCCGCGATCCGAGCCGCAGAACCCGGCGTACTTGACGCGGATGATGACGCTGCTCCGGTCGGCTTCCTGGGGGGCATCCAGTTGAGGAACGCGGACGCGCTCTTTCACGAGCCCGGTGGAGGTGTTCCAGCCATCGCGCACCTTGTCGTAGGTGAGCGCGAACATCGTGTCGGACATGGGGTCCTCGGAAGGCGCCGTCTCTATCCTGATCCGCTGCGTCCGCCCTTCCGCGCGGTCCACCCCACATGAGCCGTTTCCGTCCACCGACGCGTCAGCTTCCCTTCGACCTCGTCCGCTGGGGCTTCGAGACGCTGATGCGGGAGGGCCTCCCCCCCGATGAGCCCGAGCTGGTGCGGCTCCTGGCGGGCGTCGGGTGGCGCCTGGAGGCGAAGCTCACCAGTGGGCGATGGGCCATGTTCATCGACGAGGTGCGCCGGGTGTTCCGGGTGAACGTCCGCACCGCGGAGTCGGCGGCGCGAGAGGCCTACGATCTTGGTCTGCAGGCGCGGATCGAGGAGCTGATCGTGCCTCGCCTCGGGCCCGACGCGCTCCGCGACTGGGTGCGCGTGCGCGGCGACCTTGCGCCCGGCAGTCTCGTCCTCTATCCGCACGCCGGGAGTCTGCCCGTCATGGTGGCGGCGCTGGCCTGGGCGCACCCCGGGCTCGTGGTGTTCCGCGCGCGCGGCGTCGCGCCGCCGGACCATCGCGCCATCGGGTCGATCGCGCCGACGCTCGTGAACCGGCACCTCGCGCATCGCCATGGGGAGGAAGAGTCGCGCCTGCCTGCCCGTTGGACGAACGACCCCGACGACATCGCCCGCACGCTGCGCTCCGGAGGCATCGCGGCGGCGGCCTTCGACGATCGGGCGTGGCCCACCTACACGCCGACGCCCTTCTTTGCGCGCGAGGCCCTGCTCTCGACCGACCCCTGGCGGATCGCCGCCGAGGCCGGGGCGGCGGTGGTCCCAGCCTTCATCCACCGCGAGTTGGACAAGACCCACATGGTGGAGCTGCGGTCCGCCATCGCGCCCGACCTCGCCTCCTACCTCTCCGAGCACGCCGAGCCCTGGCTCCGCAACAACCCGGGCCACTACGCTGGTTGGCTGGGGGCTTGTCGCATGCGGGCCGGCGTCGACGACCATCCCCTGTTCCCGGACTACGCCCAGAATCTGGCCTGGCAGCGATGGGGACCCTTGCACCTGAAATCCGCCTGAGTTAGTCGCCGGGGCCCGTCGGAGTCGAACATGGCCAAGAAGGCCCAAGGCCGCACACACATCTTCCTCGAATGCACGACCTGTCGCGAGAGCGGCATCCCGGGCGTGAATCGCTACGTCACCCAGAAGAACCGGAAGAACACCGCTTCCCGGCTCGAGCTCAAGAAGTACTGCCGGTACGAGCGTAAGGTCACGACGCACAAAGAAACCAAGTAGTCGGACCCCGGGTTCTACGAAAGCCGCCGTAGAGGCGGCTTTCCGCGTTTTTGGCGGCCACGTGGTTCCGCCCTCGGCCGGGTCGGCCCGCTCGAGCGCCGTGGCGCAGCCGCGGGGCGCCTCAGCGCCCGCGCGGCCCTATGCCGAGAGGTGCGGTCCCGGCCTGGCGGTCAGCTACAGCCGTTCGTCGAGCCGCAGGTCACGCACTTGAGGCAGGTGCCGTTCCGCACCATGGTGAGGGCGCCACACTCGGGGCAGGACTCCCCTTCGTAGCCGCGCGCCTTCGCGTCGCGGATCAACGCGCCCTGGCCGTCCTTCTCGCTCACGGCACGCAGCTTGGGGACGCTGTTCGGCGCGGCCGCGCTCACCCCGACGGGGGCGGCGTCGACGTCGATCGCCTGCCGCGCCATGATCGCGCTGTGCACGGGGACCTCCTCCTCTTCGTTCCACGCCACCGGCTCATTGGAGTGGAGCGCGTCGTGCCGAAGCGCCTCCTCGTCCACCTGCGCCAGGTCGTTCCGACCCAGGTAGTTGATCGCCAGCTCCCGGAAGATGTAGTCGATGATCGACGTGGACAGCTTGATCCGTGAGTTTCCGCGCACCATTCCGTTCGGCTCGAAGCGGCTGAACAAGAACTGATCGACGAACTTCTCCAGCGGCACGCCGTGCTGCAGTCCGATCGAGACGGCGATCGCGAAGCAGTTCATCAGGCTCCGGAACGCGGCGCCCTCCTTGTGCATGTCCACGAAGATCTCGCCGAGCGCGCCATCCTCGTACTCGCCGGTGCGCAGGAAGACCTTGTGCCCACCGACCATCGCCTTCTGGGTGTAGCCCCGGCGGCGATCCGGTAGCCGGCGACGCTTGGCGAGGTAGCGCACGACCATCTTCTCGGCGATCTGCATCGCCTGCTCACCCGCCGGCTCCTCGTAGATCGACCGGGCCGCCGCGGGGACCCGCGCGCCGTTGGCCTCCTCGACCGCGGCGAAGAGGTCGGCGGCCTGCATGCTGGACAGGGGCTGGGAGAGCTTCGAGCCGTCGCGGTAGATGGCGTTCGCCTTGATGCCCAGCCGCCAGGACAGCAGGTAGGCCTGCTTCACGTCCTCCACCGTGGCGTCGTTGGGCATGTTGATGGTCTTCGAGATCGCGCCGGTGATGAAGGGCTGGCATGCGGCCATCATCCGGATGTGGGCTTCGTAGTTGATGAAGCGCACCCCGTTGCGCCCGCAGCGGTTCGCGCAGTCGAACACCGGGTAGTGCTCGGCGCGGAGGTGCGGGGCGCCTTCGAGGGTCATGGTGCCGCAGGCGAACGCGTTGGCCGCCTCGATCTGGGCCTTGCTGAACCCCACTGCCTCGAGGAGGTCGATGGTGGGATCGGCGAGCTGTTCGGGGCGGAGGCCGAGCACGTCGCGGCAGAAGGCCTCACCGAGCGAGAACCGGTTGAAGGCGAACTTCACGTCGAAGGCGGTGGGCAGCGCGCGGTCGATCTTGGCGAGCGTGACGTCGTCGAACCCCTTGGCCCGGAGCGTCTCGTGGTTCACGCCGGGCGCGCCCTTGAGCGTCCCGCGTCCCCGCGCATAGTCGATGATCTCGCGGACCTGCTCCTGGGTGTACCCCAGGCGGACCAGCGCCGGAGGCACCGACTCGTTCACGATCTTGAAGTACCCCCCGCCGGCGAGCTTCTTGAACTTCACCAGGGCGTAGTCGGGCTCGACACCGGTGGTGTCGCAGTCCATCACGAGGCCGATCGTGCCGGTCGGGGCGATGACCGTGACCTGCGCGTTGCGGTAGCCGTGGGCCTCGCCGAGGGCGAGCGCCTCGTCCCAGCTGGTGCGCGCCGCGGCCAGGATGTCCTTCGGGCACCGCTCGGGAACGAGTCCGACGGGCCGGATCGCGAGCCCCTCGTACTCCTTCGACGCGGCGTTGTAGGCCGCGCGGCGGTGGTTGCGGATCACGCGAAGCATGTGCTCGCGGTTCTTCTTGTAGCCGGCGAACGGGCCCTTCTCCTTCGCGATGAGCGCGGAGGCGGCGTAGGAGTCCCCGGTGAGGATGGCGGAGAGCCCCCCGCAGACCGCGCGTCCTTCGAGCGAGTCGTAGGGGATGCCCATCACCATCAGCAGCGCGCCGAGGTTCGCATAGCCGAGGCCCAGGGTCCGGAACTCCCACGAGAGCTTCGCGATCTGGGGGCTCGGGTACTGCGCCATGCCGACGCTGATCTCGAGCACGATGGTCCAGAGTCGGATGGCGTGCCGGTAGCCTTCGATGTCGAACACACCGGTGTGGGCGTCGTAGAACTTCATCAGGTTCAACGAGGCAAGATTGCACGCCGTGTCGTCCAGGAACATGTACTCCGAGCACGGGTTCGACGCGTTGATGCGGCCGTCTTCCGGGCAGGTGTGCCACTCGTTGATGGTGCTGTCGAACTGCACCCCGGGGTCGGCGCAGGACCACGCCGCCACCGAGATGTCATCCCAGAGGTCCTTGGCGCGCAGGGTCTTCGTCACCTTCCCGTTGGTGCGCGAGCGGAGCTGCCACTCCTCGTCCCGGAGCATGGCGTCCATGAACGAATTCGGGATCCGGACGGAGTTGTTGGAGTTCTGGCCCGCCACCGTGGCGTAGGCCTCGCCGTCCCAGTCGGTGTCGAAGGTGGGGAACTCGATCGACGCGAAGCCCTGCTTGGCGAACTGCACGGTGCGGACGATGTAGTTGTCGGGCACCAGCGCTTCGCGGGCGACGCGGACGGCGTGGCACAGGGCCTCGTTGTGACGCGGATCGTAGCGGCGATCGCCCTGGAGCGTCTCCGTCTCCTTGCACGCGACGAGGATCCCGTTCAGGGCTCGCTCGATGGAGCGCGAGCCAGTGACGATCGCCGCCACCTTCTGCTCTT
>JAYVAS010000637.1:0-4094 GCA_043750895.1 Pseudomonadota bacterium | reverse complement strand
GTGACCGACGAGCGACGCAGGGATCGGGGATGCAGCGGCGGCCGAATGCAATGGTTGTTTCCGGACGGGCCCTTCGGCGACGCTCAAGGCCCCCATGCTGCTACTGCTCACCATCGCCCTGGCCGCCGAGAACCCCGTTCACGCCAGCCACGGCACCGTCGCCGCGGGTGCCGGCCTGGGGGTGCTCAGCCTCGGCTTGCTGGCGACCCATTCGGGCCCGCACCTGGACGGCCAGGACGTCCTCGCCCTGCACTCGGGCGGGATCCTCCTCGGCACGCTGGGCGGCGCGCTGGTGGTCGGGGGCGAGGGGCGGGCCGGGAACGTGCTGCGGGACCGGGGGCTGAAGGTGCCGCGGGGGGCGTGGATCGCCAGCTTCGCTGGCCTCGGGGTGGGCGCCCTCGGTGGCGGGTGCGTGCTCGCCACGCAGAAGCGAGTCACGACCGAAGTGGGCGGCTACACCCAGGGCGCGCCCGCGATCTGCTCGGGATTGTACGTCGCCGGGCTCGGCACCACCTACACCGCGGGCCTGGTCCAGGCGCTCATCGACGACGCGGTCACCCCCGACGTGGAGCCCGAAGACGTCGACGACGGGAGCGAGGACGACGACGACGGCGACATCGATGACAGCTCCGGAGGGGCCGACGGGTTTCGGCTCCAGATCGCCCCCACCATCACGCCCGGCGGCGCCGGCGTGATCCTCGCGGGGCGGTTCCGGTAGGGGTCCGCGCGGGACGGGGCAGGCTCGGGATAGGTGACTCCGTGGTCCTCGCCCTCCTCCTCGGCTCCCTCGCCTTCGCCGTCCCCCCCGAGGACCGCGACGGCGACGGCTACACCACCGCCGCCGGTGACTGCGACGACACCGCGCCCCTCATCTACCCGGGCGCCCCCGAGACCGAGAACGGCACCGACGACGACTGCGACTACGTGGTCGACGAGGGCACCGCCGCCTACGACGACGACGCCGACGGCTGGACCGAGACGGCAGGCGACTGCGACGACACCAACGCCCTGAGCTACCCCGGCGCCTACGAGTGGGAAGACACGCGCGACAACGACTGCGACACAGTCGTAGACGAGGGCACCGACGCCTACGACGACGACGGGGACGGCTACACCGAGCACGAGGCCAACTGCGACGACGCCCGCGACGATGTATACCCAGGGGCGACCGAGGTGGTCGATAACGCCGACCAGGACTGCGACGGCCGGGTGGACGAGGGCACCGACGCGTTCGACGACGACGGCGACGGCTGGACCGAGGCGGACGGGGACTGCGACGACGCCAACGTGTGGGTGTGGCCGGGCGCGGCCGAGCTGGGCGACGGGCTCGACAACGACTGCGACGGCATCGTGGACGAAGCGACGGACGACTACGACGATGACGGCGACGGCTACGCCGAGTCCGACGGGGACTGCGACGACACCGACCCCTTCCGGCACCCCGGCGCCGGCGAGCGGGCCAACGCGCTCGACGATGACTGTGACGGCACCGTCGACGAAGGCACGCCGTACGGGGACGACGACGGCGACGGGTGGAACGAGCGCGACGGGGACTGCGACGACGCGGACCGCTCCGTGTACCCCAACGCGCCCGAGGTGGCCGACGGGCGCGACCAGGACTGCGACGCCCTCGTCGACGAGGGCACCGATGTCTACGACGACGACGGCGACGGCCTCGCCGAGAACGCCGGGGACTGCTCCGACACCGACGCGGCCATCCATCCCGACGCCGAGGAGCGCGCCAACTACCTCGACGACGACTGCGACGGCCTCGTCGACGAAGGCACCGAGAACGCCGACGACGACGGCGACGGCCGCGCCGAGGTGGACGGAGACTGCGACGACGCCGACCGGGACACCTACCCTGGCGCCCCCGAGCTGAACGACGGCAGGGACAACAACTGCGACGGCGAGGTCGAGCAGTACGTCGGCTGGCAGTGTGGGTCCGCCGCCGGGCCGGCGGGTTGGGTCTTCGTGGCGGGGCTGTTGGCGGCGCGGCGGAAAAGGAACCCCAGAGGGGTCTGACCCCAGGTCGGATCCATTCAGAACGGGCGAACGCCGACTATCCGTGAATGGATCCGGGCAACACCCCCAGAGGGGTCTGACCCCAGGTCGGATCCATTCAGAACGGGCGAACGCCGACTGTTCGCGAATGGATCCGGGCAACAACCCCAAAGGGGTCTGACCCCCGGTCGGATCCACTTCGGGGGCATAGGACCCAGGCAACGGCAGAAGGCAGACAATCCCGAAGCCGCCGCCACATTGCCGCCGCCCTGCTCCCATCGACGCGTTCGGCGCGCCCCCCTCCATCGCTCGGGCCATGCGCTCAAACCGCGGCTTCCCCCTGGATCGGACCCCGCAGCGGGTCCTCCGGGAAATAGATCCGACCTGGGGTCAGACCCCTCTGACGGATCCATTCACCGCGCCGACGCCTCCCGAGAACGGGGGCTCCACGACACCCCAAGGGTCAGGATCACCGGTTGGACCAGGGAGCCCTCCCCAGCCGTGTCCTCCCGCGAATCCTGCCACGCCGTGACCCGCGCCTGCACCTGCGCCACGACCGCGTCGCTGACGCCCCAGATCACGCCCACTCCCGGGACCAACGCGGTGCGCCCGCCGTAGGGCGTCCCGCTCCACCACTCGGGGCCTTCCACCACCAGTTCGGCCGACACCAACACCTGCAGCGGCACCACCGGCCGGTAGGTTGGGCCCCCGCCGACGGTGAGCGTTCCCGGCGGCCGATAGCCCTTGCCACTCTCATAGAGCGGCAGTCGACCCGCGCCCCACGCGAGGGCGCCCCAACGCGCGTCCGCGTACACGATCTCTACGCTGCCGGTCGGCACGAAGGTTCCGCTCCCGAACTGCTGGTGTTGGTGTGTCAGACCCAACTCGGTCAGCGCGAACGGATCCTCCTCGGTCTTGCCGATCGGGAGCGTGACCCCCAGCCCCCCCCCGACCACCCAAGGACCAACCCCACCGAACCGTCGCACGCCAACGGCCCCATCCACCAACCCGGCGCGGGTCTCGTCCCGGTGATGGATGTCGTCGTAGGGCGGGTCGAAGGGCGCACCGTCCAACGTGTAGTACGCGACCCGGGTGACACGAAGGTCGACCGGCACCTCACCAAAAACCTGCCATCCTTTGCCCAACCCCACGTTGACCGTCGGGTCGAGCCGAAACCAGTCAATCTGCTGGTCGTGGAGGTGGTCGGGGATCTCCTGCTCGGCGCACAGCAGTGGGTCGACCTCCGGGCACTCGGCCACGTGTTGGATCCGCACCCTGAGGTAGTTGCCGAGCACGTCGACCCGCACCTGACCAGCGTCGAGCCAGGGGTTCGTCCGAGAGCCTCCAGCCTGGAGGTTTGGATTGCTTCAGCCGGGTCAGGCAAACGCCGGAGGGATGCCGAGGAGGAGCGCAAGCGCCATCACCGCGGCGAGCCGCCGCATCACCTGGCCCGCCGTTTGTCGATCGCAGCGATCGCTGCGGCCACGTCGGTGCCCTTGTAGACGGAACGGCCTTTGGCGTCCTGGACCACGAACCAGGGCAGGGCGGCGGCGAACTGCAGATGCTGTTTGGCGGCGGGGAGGGCGAAGGACGCGAGGGCGTCGGCCTGGTCGAGGTACACGACCCTGACCGCCACGTCGTTGTGCGCCCCGAGGTAGGTCCGGAGGGTCTCGGCCGTCGTGAAACAGGGCGCACACCACGGCGCGCCGAAGTCGTAGACCGTGAACTTCCCGACGGCAGCGTGCGCGGACAGGTCCACGGCCTCGCCGCGGGAGATCACGATGGCGTCGAGCCCGTTCACGCCATCCCACGGGTCCTTGCGGGCCGGCACGAGGCCCGCCGGGCAAGCCTCAACAGGCGTCAGGGTGGTGACGGTGTACCCGGCCGCAACGATGCCGGCGCGCAGCGCCGCTTCATCCAACGCGGCCTTCAGCGTGGCGCAGGCCTTCCCGTCGGCGGGCGACACCGCCACCGAGCGCACGAAGGGCATGGCTTGGAGCGCGGCCGACACGTTCTGGGCGCAGCATTCGTCCCCCATCCCGCCAACATCCAGGAGGACGGCGGGGGCGGCCAGCGCGACGGGGAGCAGA
>JAYVAS010000636.1:0-7323 GCA_043750895.1 Pseudomonadota bacterium | reverse complement strand
TCTCCGCGCATGAGCACGCTCGCGAGCACCGGGATCACGGTGAGCGAGAGCACCAGCGAGCTCGCGAGCGCGATGCAGATGGTGACCGCGAGAGGCAGGAACATCTTGCCTTCCAGCCCGGTCAGGCTGAACAGCGGAAGGAAGACCATGATGATGATCAGCACCCCGGAGACCACCGGAACCGCGACCTCCGTGGTTGCCCGGTAGACGACGTGCAGGCGATCGACCCCCTTGGGCGCCCGTCCGAGCTGCGTCTGCACGTTCTCGACGATCACGACCGCGGCGTCCACGAGGATGCCGATCGCGATGGCGAGCCCGCCGAGCGACATCAGGTTGGCGGTCACCCCGAACATCCGCATGAGGATGAAGGTGGTCAGCACCGACAACGGGAGGATCACCGCCGTGGTGAGCGCGCTCCGGAGGTTTCCGAGCATCACGACCAGCACGATCAGCACGAGCACGACGGCCTCGGCAAGCGCCTTCTCCACCGTGCCGACCGCCGCGTCGATCAGCTCGGTACGGTCGTAGATCGGCTCGATGGTCACGCCCTTCGGCAACACCGAGGCCAGTTCCTCGACCTCCGCCTTCACGCCCTCGACGGCCGCCCGGGTGTTGGCCCCCTTGCGCAGGAGCGCGATGCCTGCCACGACCGTACCCTCGCCGTTCGCGGTGACGCCTCCGTTCGGGGTGAGCGCACCGATCCCCACCGACGCCACGTCCCGCACGAGGATCGGCACGCCGTCGTGCGTCGCCACCGTCACCTGCTCGATGTCGGTGATCCCTTGAAGGTTGCCCTCGGTGCGCACGAGGATCATCTCGTTGTTCCGATCGATGCGACCGCCGCCAGCGTTGCGGTTGTTCCCGGCCAGCGCCGCCTCCAACTCGTCGAGTCCGAGCCCCAGCGCGGCGAGGCGATCGGGGTCGGCCTCGACCTCGTAGGCGCGTACGCGACCGCCGGAGGAGTTGACGTCCGCGACGCCATCAACCGCCCGCAGGCGGGGCCGGATCACCCAATCCTGGAGTGTACGAAGCTCCTCCACCGAGTAGCCGGCCCCGACCACACGGTAGATGTACATCTCGCCGAGCGGGCTGGTGATGGGACCGAGGCCCCCTTCGACGCCCTCCGGCAAGTCCCCCCAGAGCGCGTTCAGGCGCTCGGTCACCTGGCCGCGGGCCCAGTAGATGTCGGTGCCATCCTCGAAGTCCATGATGATGTTGGTGATCGCGAACTTGGTCGTCGAGCGGAGCACGGTCTGACGCGGGATTCCCTGCATCTCCCGCTCGATCGGCATGCTGATGCGTTGCTCGACCTCGGTGGGGGACATGCCCGGCGCCTTGACGACGATCTGGACCTGCGTGGCCGAAATGTCCGGGAATGCGTCGATCGCGAGGCCCTGGAACGCCCAGACGCCACCCGCGATGATCGCAAGCACGAACGCCAGCACCATGACGCGCTGGACCAGCGCCGCTCGGACGAGGGAGTTGATCATCTATTCGCCCTCGTAGAGCCACTGGCTCTTCAGCTCCGCGACACCGGTGACGACCACCTCGACGCCCACCTCGATGCCCGGTCCGCTCACGGGAGTCCATTCACCGAGGGGAAGGCTCGCCGTGACCGGGAGCGGCCGGAACTGCGTCTCGCCGATCTTCTGGAACACATAGGCCTGATTCCCGACCGTGAATGGGGCCGTTGACGGAACCATCAGTGCCTCGACGGGCGCCCCGATGACCTCCACGTCGGCGTACATCCCGGGTCGCAGGAAGCCCCCCTCGTTGGTGACGACGACGCGCGCCTCGACCGTCTGGTCCGCAGCATCCACGTCCCCGCCGAGCGAGCTGTCCTCGCCCGCCCACCCGGCCCGGTCTCCACCCGACACCTGTAGCGTCGCCTTCGCGCCCGGTACCACCTGGGCAAGGCTCACCACGGGAACGTGAACAGTGACCCAGAGCATCGACAGATCGGCGACCTCGAAGGCGACTTCCCCCGCCGCCAGCGCCTGTCCGCGCGAGACCGACGAGGCGAGGACCACGCCATCGGCGGGGCTCGTCAGCGCCAGGTTCCCGAGCCCACGATCGGCAGATTCCAGCGCTTCGATGCGCTGGGCGGACATTCCGGCGAGCGCGAGCTTCCGGTCGGCCTGCGCGAGCGCCGCCTCCGCCCGCTTGAACTCCGTGTCGACTTTCAGCCATTGGCTGTCGGAGACGACGCCGTCCTTGCGGAGCGCTGCGCTGCGGTCGCGATCGGCGGTCGCGAGTCGAAGATCCCCGCGCGTTTCCAGCCAGGCGAGCTGCGCCTCGCCGAGCGCGGAGCTGCGCAGGCGCGCGAGCACCTGGCCCTTGCTGACGCGGTCGTGCGCGACGGCCCCCACATCCTCCACGACGCCCTCCACTGCGGACGAAACGCGCCACGAGCGCTGCGGGTCCGTCGTGAGTGTGCCGGGGAGCCGCAGCGTGGCGGACGCCGCGCGCGACTCGATCCCTTTGGTCGTGAGCCCCGCGCTCGACACCTGAGCGGCGGTCAGCGCTACGACCGGGCCTTCCGCATCCGGCGCCGCTTCGGCGGCTTCCTCGCTCCCCGACCCGGGGAACAACCCGCCGCAGGCCAGCCCGCCCCCGGCGAGCGAGAACAGTAGGATCGACAATGGTAAGACACTGCGTGGATGACGCACGGGATCTCCGACGGGACGATGCTACTATATCGGGTAGTAGATACCGTCAAGGATGTCCGAACATCTCCATCGTCATCTCCAGAATTCCCTCGACCCCATTGTGAAAACCGAGGAGATGGTGCGTCTCCCCGATGGCGGCACCGGGCGCGACGACGAGCACGAACAGGCCCAACGCAGCGACCGGCAAGGCCAGCGCGCGGCCGGTTTCGCCGCCCGGCGCGTCAAGAAGCGCGTAGACGCGCCGCTCCACTGCGTCTCGGCCCATCGCCAGGCCCGGTACGGCGATGGAAACGCGCGTGATCGCGACCAGCGCGCTCGCCACGAGCAGACCATCCCCGACCTCGTGCGCAGCAGCGGCGTCGGCGGCCATCTCGGCGGCATTGCGGAAGTCCTCCTCCGCGCTTCGTGCGAGCGCAGGCGGCTGAAACAACCCGATGACCCGGAGGATCAGGATCGCCAGCGGGTCACGTCGCCGATGGTGGGCATGCTCGTGCGCCAGCGCCGCGCGCAGCTCGCCCACGCCCACCACGCGGCGTAGGGCGTCGGACACCAGCACTCGGGGCTGCCACCAGCCAACGGCATGGCAGAGGCGGGGTGAACCGCGCACCCACACCTCTTCGATGCCTCGGGTCCGGTGCGAGCGCCCGAACTGCGACAAACGCCTCACGCGCCGGGCACCGCGCCACTCGCCGACGACGAGGCGCATGGCGCGAAGAAGCGTCCAACCGACGATCGCGCCCGCCGCGAGGGTCAGCGGCAACGGGGGCACCGGCGCGTGCGTGGGGCAGAAGTGGCCGTGGCCCCCGTGGTCGAGGCAGTGATCGCCGTCAAGGCCGGCGAAGGCCGGCACCGACGGCGCCGCGGTGCAGAGGACGAGAATCAGCGCGACGACCGGCGGAAGGACGCCGAGCAGCCATGCCACGTCCGCCCGGAGACCCGCCGAACGAATCCGCTCCAGAATCGATGCCCTGGCGAGTGCCACCACCAAGGATACGGCCGCGGATGCCGCTGCGAACAGCAGCACCGCGGTGACAGCGAAGCTCTGCCCTGGCGTCAACGTCGCCCTTGGCGTCGGGCAGCGACCAGCTCCGCGAGCCGGTCCAGCGAGGTCGTGCGGGCGGCGGCGTCCACGAAGGCGTTCAGGGCGACCTCACCGTGCTCATCGAGCAGGCGGCCCACCTCGTGCTCGGTGACCGCGCGCTCGTATCCGGCCTTCCCGAGCTTCGGCTGGTATCGCCACGCGAGTCCGTCCTTCTCCCGGGTGAGCAGGCCCTTGTGATGAAGCCGGTCGATCGTCGTCATGATCGTGGTGTACGCCCGCCCCTCGCCGAACTGGTCATGTACTTCGCGCGCCGTTGCGGACGACAACGCCCAGACCGCCTCCATCACGGAGGTTTCGAGTTCGCCCAGCGGTTCCAGGTTCATGGCGGCTCCGTAATCTGGCCGGGTGCCGTCGTCTCGATCCGCCCGAACAGCCGAGCGCTGTTCAGGATGAAAGCCAGCTCACTCCCGACGTGCACCAGGGCAGCGCCGATCGGACCCAGCATGCCGAACGCGGCGAGGCCCATGCCGACGAAGTCCACGACGACCGTGCCGCCGAAGTTGAACAGGATGACGCGATGGGCCTGCCGCGCATCTTCCAGGGCGCTCACGAGGCGATTCAGGTCGTTCGTCATCAGGAGCACGTCCGCGCTCTCCAGTGCGACTTCGCTGCCTACCGCGACCGCCACCCCGACATCCGCTTCCATCAGCGCGGGAGCATCGTTGATGCCGTCCCCGACCATGCAGACCTTGCTCCCCTCGGCACGCAAATCCTGGACGATCCGGACCTTGTCTTCCGGGAGCAGGTTCGCTCGCACCTCGCGAATGCCCAGGCGGTCGGCGACCAGGTTCGCGGGGCCTTCGTGATCGCCCGTCAACATCACCACCCGGACTCCCCTGGCATGCAGCCGCTCGATCGCCCCCTTGGCTTCGGCGCGCAGTCGGTCGGAGAGCAGCACCAGCCCCAGCAAGATGCCATCCCGCGCGACCAGGATCGGAATCCGTCCGACCTCGCCGCCGTCGGCGATTTTCTCGCGCGCCCGTTCCGACACGGGGACGCCACGTTCCTCCAGCAGCGCGACATTCCCCGCCAGGAGAGTGCTTCCGTCGCGGACGCGACCCACGAGTCCGCGCCCCGCGACATACTGGAGATCCTGCGCCGTCTGATCGACCGTGAGCGTGAGTTTTTGGGTTTGCGCCAGTCGAACCACCGCACGGGCAATCGGGTGATCGCTCCCCTCCTCGAGGGCGAGCAGCGCGAGGAGCACGGATTCAGGCGTCGCGTCGCTGAGCGGGAGGATCTCCTCGACTTCCGGTTCTCCCACCGTGAGGGTGCCGGTCTTGTCGAAGACCACCGTGTCCACCCGGGCCAGGGCCTCGACGGCCTCGCCACCTTTGATGACGACCCCGCGACGGGTCTGGTTCGCCGTGACCGCGAGGATCGCCAGTGGGGTGCCGGCGGCAACGCCGCACGCCCCGGCGGACAGGATCACGCTGACGACGGTGATGGGGTCGTGCGTGAAGAACCAGGTTGCTGTGGCCGCCGCCAACACGACGTAGACGATGCCCTGCGCCACACGGCCAGCCAGCCGTTGCGTGCGGCCGGGCCGCTCCGTCGCCTGCTTCACGAGACCGATGATGCGGGCGTAGGTCGTGTCCTCCCCTGTGCGGTCGGCGCGCATCTCCAGCGCGCCGGTGCCGTTGATGGTTCCAGCGTAAAGACCGGATCCCGCCTGCTTGTCACGCGGGAATGGCTCGCCGGTGATCGCGGCCTCGACCACGCTGCTCTGGCCCGAGACCACCACACCATCAACGGGGATCTTCTCGCCCGGCTTCACGAGGACGCGGTCCCCGGCCGCCACCTCCTGAACCGTCACCTCCATCCAGGACTCCCCCCTCCGGACGTTCGCGGTCTGCGGCGCAGCGCGAAGCAGCACTTCCAATGCACGCTTCCCGCGGGACTTGGTGAGATCCTCCAGGTACATGCTGAAAAGCGTGAACGCGACGATGATGGCGCCGGTCGCGAACTGACCGATGACGAGGGCGGCCCCGACGCCCAACGCCATCGTGATCTCCATATTGATGTGGCGCTCCCGGATGGCCTCCCACGCCTCCTTCCATACCGGCCAGCCTCCCACGAGGGTGGCTACCAATCCCACGACGTCGAAGGGCATCCCGAGGAGGCGCCACCCCTCGAGGTAGGAGACGAGCGCCGCGAGCGCGATCACGCCGACGACGGCGAGGCGCCGCTTGTGGTCGACAGGCGCAAGGATCTCGTGAAAGCCGGTTTCATCGGTCGCGGGCGTCGGTTGGGTGAGATCGGCGGCGGGTGCGGGCATCAGGGCCACTCCAACGTCGTGGAAGTTTCCGGTACGCCGCCGGTCGCCGCCAACCAAGCGCGCCAGGCGCCCGCGGAGTCGGGCCCGGCCAGCGGATCCCAGGAGGGCGATGCTGCGCCCGCAAGGATGCGAAGGCGGGTGTCCGCCTCCATGCGGACAAACGGCGTGTCTGACCGGGTCAGCGCGACCAGCGCCTCGATGCCCCGCCGGTCGCCGGCTCGACAGAGCGCGACCGCCATCGTGAGCCGAACCGACTCGTCCGTCTCCGCGGACAAGGCCGTAGCCAACGCGGAGGGGTCGGTCTCCGTGCGAGCGGCAGCGTCTCGGGCTGCCGCGTCGGTGGCGCCGAGCGAACCGCCCGCCTCGACCGGGGGCGGCTCGAACTCCTCGGTGCCGTGATCGTGCGCCGCCTCCGCCGGTACCTGCCCGAACATCCACAGCACGCCCGCAACGCCCGCGATGGCGGCCGCGCCCTGGCCGAGCGCGACCCCCGGGCGTTGGGCGTGACGGATCGCGTACCAGCCCAGGGTCGCGACCAGCGCGAGCCCGAAGAGCGCGACGATGGCCGGTCCGGTCGGGTGGCTGTAGGTCACCGCTACGCCCACCACGCTCACGACGAGCCCAACCCCGTACGCGACGAGGAGCCGTCGACCGATCCCCTCTACGAGGAGCCGCGCGATGACAGCGGGGATGACGAGGTACGAGAACACGAGCAGCACACCCGAGATCGAGACGATCGCCGTGAGCGCAAAGCCGAACGAGAGGTAGAAGAGCAGGTCCCACATTGCGATCCGGCGCTTCTCCGTCGCGGCCTCCGCCGGGCGGTAGCTGATCTGGAGGAAGCGCTCGCGGAAGGCAAGGTGGACCAGCCCGACCACGCCACAAACCCCCGCGAGCAAGGCCAGTTCTCGGGGCTGGACCCACACGATGTTCCCGACGAGCAGGTGCTCCAGCTTCTCGCCCCCGTGCGGATCGTCCGCGAAGTGGATCATCAGGATGCCCGCTGCGGCGCTCACCGCGTAGGCGATTCCGATGATCGCCTCCTGTGGAACGCGCGCCTCGAAGAGCCTCGCCGCTGAGAACGCCGCCGCGCCGATGAACGTGAACGTCAGCGAAAGGGCAAACGCCGTCCCGCTCTCGGGTTCGTGGCCGAGGTACACCGCGTAGGTCATCCCGAGCGCGGCCACTTGGGCGAGCGCGAGGTCCACGAAGATGACGCCCCGCTCCAGTACATGGAGGCCGAACCACCCGAGGGTGAGCACGACCACCACGCA
>JAYVAS010000635.1:0-11826 GCA_043750895.1 Pseudomonadota bacterium | reverse complement strand
AGTGCTTCATGACCTCTCCGAGCGCGCGCAGCGCCTGCCACGTCTCCACCTCACGGACGGACCACTCCCCATCGTTCAACGGGAGGTAGCCCGAGGCCGGGAACCGCGGGCCCCGCACCGCCTGCTCCGCGATCCACGCCGCGACGAGCCTGCCGAGGGAGGCACCGGTCCGACCGGCCAGGGAGAAGCGTGCGCCCTCCGCGATCGCGGCCCGCTGCCGCGCCTCGATGTACTCGAGCATCGCCGGGACCAGCGCCAGCTTCAGGTCCGAACGCCGGGAGAGCCAGGCGATCACGCCCGCCCAGAACGGCTCACCGACGTCCGGATCCAGGCCGCGCAGCCCACCGAGGCGGCCCTTCACCAACGCGTCCGCGAGCGGCGCCGGACCGCCGTAGCCAGCCACCTGCGCGCGGCGAATCGCCAGCACCACGGGAACCCCGGGGCGCGTGCGGAAGAACTGCGCCAACATCGCACGGGTGAGCGGAACCGGGAACGCGCCCGAACGCACCGCGTCGATCGCGCTCTCGCCCCGGCCGAGGGCCGCGAGGAAGCGGACCCCCCAGGCGTCCTCCTCCGGCACGCGCGCCACGTACACCCGGGGCAGGTTCAACGTGGCGTAGAGCACCCGCGGCACGGGAAAGCGGACCAGGAGGTGGTCGACCAGGGCGTCGCGGCGGTGGCGCTGCGATCCCCACGGGGCGACCCAGGCGTCCAGGGGGCGCACCCAGGGCTCCCGGGCGAGCAACACCAGCAGGGGGAGCGATCCGACCTCGTACAACGTCGGGATTTCCTTGCGGATCCGCGCGAACAGCGCCTGAACGCGCTTGGGAACCGCGCCCGCCAGTCCGGCGCGCTCCAGGAGGAAGCGGACCGTGTCGGGCAGCGTGTCGGGGGCCGACGCTTCGGTCGCGCACTCCAGCCCGTCGCGGAGGGCGACCTGGACCCGCGTCTCGCGGAGCTCGGTTTCGGACTGGGCACGCGCCCGCGCGTCAGCCGCGGCCCGTTTCCGGACCTCGGCCTGCAGACGCAGGCGGCGGTGACGCTTCTGAGGGTTCTCGCGCGGCATGGGGCACGGTCGTGCGACGAGCGCAGGGTTGGATCCTCACGACCAGCGCCCGGCCCGGACGCGGGCGAAGGGCGGTCTGGAGCGGAGGATGGCGTAGGGACAGCGTAGGCGGCGAAGGGGCGGCGGCGGAAAGCGTGCTCAGCCGCGCCGAAAACTCGCGCGGGCTGGCACATGGACGCGGGTGACGCGCATGTGGACTCCCGTCAAACCCGGACCCACCGGGGTGACCAACCGAAACTACCGGACGGTCAAGGACCTGTCAAGTCCGGAGACCGGCGGCGCGATCCGCGCGAGCGTCGGGGGCTTCCGCGGCGCCCGCCCCGCGAGCGCCCCTCGACCGCGTCCATCGCCGAAGCGATAATCGGCGCCATGACCACGCCCGACTACCGTTACGGCGACCGAAACGTCCCCGACATGTCGCACCGGGAGTTCGTGCCCGGCCGGGGCCGCATCGCCGGCTACCTCTCCGCAGGCCTCGGTCTGATGAGCCTCCTCGGGGTGCTCTGCTTCCGCTACCCCACCTGGCTCACCACCGCCGAGCTGCGCGCGACCTACGACGTCGACCTGCTCCGCCAGCTGCTCTGGGCCTGCATCGCCGCGTCGCTCTTCTTCGGGCTCGTGAACGTGGCCCGCCTGCTCCACAAGCGGAAGGCCGCCCTCGGGATCCTCACCTCGCTGCTGGCCCTGGCGCTGGGCGGCGGCAACGTCGAGGTCGGGTCGCTCAAGGCGGTGCCAGTGTCGCTCGGGGTCGACTTCCTGCTGCTCTCGATCCTCGGCAGCGGCGCCGTCTTCATGGTCCTCGAGAAGCTCTTCCCCCGCTACCCGGAGCAGGTCATCCTCCGCCCCGGGTGGCGCCTCGACGCCGCGTATTTCACCCTCAACCACCTCGTCATCGGCGTGCTGCTCCTGGTCGGCAACCGCTTCGCCCCGGCGGCCTTCGGCTGGGCCGTCAACCTGAAGCTGCAGGGCTTCGTCCAGGCCCTCCCGCTGCCCGCCGAGATCCTCGTCGTCCTGTTGGCGGCGGACTTCGTCCAGTACTGGGTGCACCGCGCCTACCACGAAATCCCCGCGCTCTGGAAGTTGCACGCCGTCCACCACTCCGCCGAGCACATCGACTGGCTGGCGGGCTCGCGCACCCACTTCGTGCAGGTGCTGATCGACCGCACGCTGGTGTTGGTGCCGCTCTACCTGCTGGGTCCGAGCAAGCAGGCCCTGGACGCCTACGTGATCATCGCGGCGGTGCAGGCCGTCGGCGTGCACGGGAACCTCGGCATCAACTTCGGGCCCCTCAAGTACCTGCTGGTCACGCCCCAGTTCCACCACTGGCACCACAGCAGCGACCGCCCCGCCATCGACACCAACTACGCCGTCCACCTCCCCCTGTGGGACGCCCTGTTCGGCACCTACCACATGCCCGACGCGCACTGGCCCATCGCCTACGGCACCGTCAAGCCGATCCCGCGCTCCCTCTGGAAGCAGTTCCTCTACCCCTTCGGCCTTGTCGACTGAGCCGACCTTCTCGCCCGGCATGCCCCACGCGGGCCGGCTACTCGACGTCGATCCGGGCCACCCACCGCGTGCCCTCGGCGCAGGTCACGTCGAAGCTCGCGAACGTGTCGGTCGGGGCCAGACCCACCACGTCGAAGGTCCACTTCGGCCCGTCGGTGGTGAGGTTCGAGTAGATCGGCGCCGAGTTGAGCGCGACCTCGGCGTCCATCGCCGCCGAACAGTCCATGTCGGGCTCGGTCAGGGCGACGTTCACGTAGAGGTGGTCGTCCCCGACGATCGACCAGTAGCCGCAGGTGTCCACGTTCTCGAGCACGCCATCGGCCACCACCGCCGCCTCGGGCCAGGGGCAGTCCTCGGGAGTGGTCTCGACGCAGGCAACGAGGAGCAGGATCACCTCCGACGGCTATCCCGTCCCGACCTCGCCGGGCTGGCGGTACCCCCCGGTGCCCCGGTATAGAACCGTCACACATGCCCGTCTACATCTCCGCCGCCGGCCACAAGCGCATCATGGACGAGTACCTGTGGCTGTACAAGGTCGAGCGGCCGCGCATCACCGCGGAGGTCTCCTACGCCGCCTCCCTGGGGGACCGCTCGGAGAACTCCGAATACATCTACGGGAAACGACGCCTGCGCGAGATCGACAGCCGGCTGCGCTTCCTCCAGCACCGCATCGAGAAGTTCGAGGTCGTCGACACGACGAACTTCGTCGGCCCGGTGGTCCGCTTCGGCGCCACGGTCACGTTCGAGGACGACGACGGCGAAGAACAGACCTGGACCATCCAGGGCGAGGACGAGCTCGACACCGAGAAGCGCATCATCTCCTACGTCGCGCCGCTGGGGCGCGCGCTGGTGGGCAAGTCCGAGGGTGACACCGTGGGGTTCGAGACCCCCAAGGGTCGGCGGGAGGTCACCATCACCAAGGTCGAGTACCGGCGGTGACCGGCGCGGACCTCCGCGCCGCCGGGATCCTCGGGGTCCTCCTCCTGTACGGCGTGATGGCCGTGCCGCTGCCGCGCACCGTCTCCACCAAGACCTTCGAGAACCCCGTCGCGGTCGAAGAGCTGGCCCATTGGACCGAGGTGCTCGCCGGCATCGGGGTGCAGACCAGCCCGGACGAGCTCCGCGACGGCCTCATCACCGCGGGCAGCCTGTTGGGCGGGGTGAAGGCCGGCGTCCTCCAGCCCTTCAAACCCTGGCTCCGGCTCACCGGCACCGGGCAGGCCTGGGGCCTGTTCACCTACCCCGACACCTTCCCCCATCGCCTCGTCCTGGAAGGCCGATCCGACCTCGACACCTGGCGCACCCTCTTCGCCGGCCTCGACGACCACGCCGGGTTCATGCGGGAGGTGTTCACCTACCGCCGCATCCGTGGGGTCTACGACGGCAACACCACCACCCCGGGGGACTCGTGGAACAACTTCTCCAAGTGGGCGGCCTACCACGCGCTCGACGCGTTCCCCGACCTGGTCGAGGTGCGGGTGGGGTTCCACCGCTTCCACACCGTCCCTCCGGGGGGCGTCCCCGATCCTGAGGTGGTCGTCCGTCACCTCAGGGTGTACCGCCGGGACAACCGCTGATGTGGCGCACCTGGGTCGGGATCTGGAGCAAGGAGGAGCGGCCGAGCGTGCTCGCGGTCGTCCGCATCCTGGTCGCCGTGGTGATCCTGGCCGACTTCGCGACCATCCACCACCTCGGCCTCATCGAGGTCCTGTTCACGCCCCAGGAGATCGGCGGCCTACCGGACGTGAGCGACCGCAACCCCGTCCCCGAGCTCTACCGGTGGTTCACCGCCACCCCCGCCGTCGCCCATGGCGCGTGGGGCGCCGTCATGCTCTCGGCCACCTGCTTCGGCCTGGGGTTGCTGACGCCCCTGTCCGGCGCCGTGCTCGTGCTCGTCTACGCCCAACTCGCCCAGGTGCTCCCGCTGGGAGACCGTGGCATCGACATGATGCTACGCAACATCGTGTGCATCCTGTCGTTCTCCGCGTGCGGGCGGGTGTGGGGGCTGGACGCGGTGCTGTTCGGCCGCCGCGACGTGGCGCCGGCATGGCCCCGCCACCTCATCGTGCTGCAGGTGGCGGCCATGTATTTCCTGGCGGGCATCCAGAAGTTGGCCCTCTCGTGGACCCCGGTCGGGGGCTACTCGGCGCTCTACCTCATCCTGCAGGACCCCTCGATCGCCCGCCACGACTTCGGCTGGCTGCGCGACGTGTACCCGCTCACCCAACTCGCCTCGCTGATGACGGTGTGTTTCGAGTACACCGCCTGCCTGATCCCCCTGGTGTATTGGTTCCGGGCCACCCGTGAGCGTCCGGGGCGGCTGCGCGCGTGGTTCAACCGGGTGCAGCCGATTCGGTATTGGCTCTCCGTCGGTGTGCTCTTGCACCTGGGCATCGCGGCGACGATGGCCCTGGGCATTTTTCCGTGGGCGATGCTGGCTTTGTACCCTGCTTTCTTTCATCCGGAGGAGTTGAGGAGGGGGCCGCCGACGAGTGGGCCCAGCGCATGATGACCGGCAACGGCGTCACCCCATCCCCCGCCTCCCCGTCGTCACCAGCACCACCCCCGCGACGATGACACCCAACCCGATCTGCCCGTACCCGTCCAGCACCTCCCCCCCGAACCAGGTCCCCAGCAGCACCGCCACCACCGGGTTCACGTAGGCGTAGCTGGTGGCCAGCGGAAGCGACGCGTTCTTGAGCAGGTATCCGTAGGCGGAGAAGGCGATGAGCGAGCCGAAGGTCAGCAGGTACACGAAGGCGGCCCAACTGCGCCCGGTGATCTCGACCAACTGCTGCTCCCCGGTCAACACCGACGCGAGCGCCAGCCACACCGCCCCGCCGATCATCTGCGCCCCCGACGCCATCGTCCCGGGCGGCATCGGCCACCGGTGACCGAGCACCGAGCCGAGCGCCCACCCCGCCGAGCCCAACAGGAGGATCATCGCCATCAGCGGATTGCCACCCAACTCACCCCCGAGGTTGAGGAGCGCGACGCCGGAGACACCGAGCAGAATCCCCGCCCACTGCCGCAGCGTGGCCGTGGCCCCGAAGAAGCGCCCGATGATCACGGTCCACAGGGGAACCGCGCCGACGAGGATCGCCACGAGCCCCGAGGACACGGTCTGCTCGGCGTATACCACGCTGCCGTTGCCCCCGAGGAAAAGCAGGCCGCCCACCCGGGCACAGGCGAACCACTCCGAGCGCGTCGGGAGCCGCGTACCCCGGAGCCACCCCACCCCGATCAGGATCGCCCCTGCGATCCCGAGGCGGAAGGCCGCCATGCGGAAGGGCGGCATCGACTCGAGGGTGACGCGGATCGCGAAGTAGGTCGACCCCCAGATCACCCACACCGCAAGGACCGCCAACAGGAGCAACCAGCGGTCTCGCTTCATCGCCCGGGGGCCTATCCCGCGAGGCGTCCCGTGCTACCCTCCCCACCATGACGACGGGCGACCTGTATGGGGATGTGTGGGAGCAGCTATTGGCGGACACCAACGTCGCGGCAGGGGTCGGAGAGCTCGTCGTCGCGGCGCTCGACGGGGATGCCGCGCTGGCGGACACCATCGCCGGCGACGCCAACCCGGCCCCGCGCGCAGCCGCCGCGCCCGCCACGTCCGGACCGCTCGGCGCATACCTCGCGCGCCTCGTCGTCACCGGTTTTCGTGGCATCGGCGACCCGGTCACCCTGGACCTCGCGCCCGAGCCCGGCCTGGTGCTGGTCGTGGGACGAAACGGCTCAGGTAAGAGCAGCCTCGCCGAAGGCCTGGAGACCCTCCTCACCGGCGACAGCGCGCGTTGGGCCGGGCGCAAGCAGAAGGCCTGGCGGGACGGGTGGCGGAACCTCCACCGCCCCACCACCACCCGGCTCGCCGCCACCTTCGAACTGGACGGGCGCAAGCGCCTCGACCTGGAGCGTCGGTGGGTCGAAGGCGCCGCGCTCGACGCGGGCGAGCTGCGGGTGGCCGGCACCCCCGACGGGCGGGCGGAGCTGGACCGTCTCGGCTGGAAGACCGCGCTGACCACGTTCCGCCCGATGCTCTCCTACAGCGAGCTGGGCGGCCTCATCGAAGACGGACCATCCCAGCTCTACGACCAGCTCCAGCAGATCCTCGGGCTCGGCGAGCTGTCCGAGGCCGCCGAACGCCTCCGCCAAAAGCGGCTCGCGCTCGCCAAGGTCGCGAAGGAGTCCGAGGACCAACGGAAGGCGCTCCTCTCCCGCCTCCAGACCGCGACCGACCCGCGGGCCGCCGCCGCGCGCGCGCTGCTCGCCGCCAAACGTCCCGACCTCGCGGCCCTGGGCGCGCTGGCCGCCGGCACCGACGACCGCTTCGACCCCGCAGAGACGTCCCGCCTCCGGACCCTCGCCACCCACCCCGTCCCCGACGACGCGCTCGCGCGCACCCGGGGCGACAGTCTGCTCGCCGCCCTGGCCGCCCTCGACGCGGCCACCCGCACCGCGGCCGGGTCGAGTCAACGCGTGGCGAGCCTGCTCCGGGGGGCGCTCGACTGGCACGCGCACGCCGCCGACGCCGACTGTCCCGTCTGTGGCACGCCCGGGGTGCTCGACGCGGTCTGGCGCGCCCGCGCCGCGCAGCAGATCGATGCGCTCACCGACGCCACCAAGGCGATCCGCGCGGCCGAGGACGTCCGGACCCAGGCCATCACGGCGGCGCAGGCCGTGGTCGGGGGGCCGCTCCCCCCGCTGGGGAACCTCGTGGTGGCCGAACCCGATCGGGCCGCCATCGACGCCTGGTTCGCCGGTCGCTCCCTCGACGCCCACCGTCTCGCCGCCCACCTCACGGCCGGGTGTGCCGCCGCCGCCGAAGCGATCACGCGCCTCCGGGCCGTGGCCGCCGCCGAACTGGAGACCTTGCACGCCGACTGGCGCCCCCTCGCCGACGCGCTGACGGCGTGGATGGCCGGCGCCGCGACCGTGGCCGGCGCGGCCAGCACCCTCGACCGCCTCGACGCCGCCGAGGCGTGGCTCAAAACCGCCATCGAGACCCGACGCGACGAACGGTTCGCCCCGATCGCCGCCCACGCCCAGGAGATCTGGGACACCCTCCGCACCGAGAGCAACGTCTCCCTCGCCCGCCCCCGGTTGGAAGGCGCCAGCACGCGGCGCCGCGTCACGCTGGACGTGTCGGTCGACGGCACCGAGGGCGTCGCGCTCGGCGTGATGAGCCAGGGGGAGCTGCACGGCCTCGCGCTCTCCCTTTTCCTGCCCCGTCTCCTGCTCGACCAATCGCCCTTCCGGTTCCTGGTCCTGGACGACCCGGTCCAGTCCATGGACCCCGCCAAGGTCCACGGCCTGGCGCGCGTCCTCGAAAAGTGCGCCCGTACCCGGCAGGTCGTGGTGTTCACCCACGATGCCCGTCTGCTCGATGCCGTCCACACCATGGGCATCCGCGCCCGGGTGGTCTCGGTCTCGCGCCGCCCCGGCTCGGTCGTGGCGGTGGCCGAGGCCGAAGACCCCGTCTACCAGCACCTGCAAGACGCCCGCGCGGTGGCCTACAAGGCCGAGATCCTGGGGCCACGGACGGTCGACATGGTCGTCCCCGGCCTGTGCCGGCTCGCGCTGGAGGCCGCGCTCCTGCGCGTCGCCCGAAAGCGGCTGCGGGCTGACGGCGTGGGCCACGTCGACATCGAGGACCGGATCCGCGCGGTGCGGTCGACGATGGAGCTCGCGGCCCTGGCCTGGTACGCGAGCGCCGACCGCGGCAGCGAGGTCTACCCGGGGATCAAGAACCGGTTCGGCGCACCGGCGGTGGACACCTTCAAGGAGCTCAAGGAGGGCGCGCACGCCGGCGGCGCAGGCGACCCGCTCCACCTCGTGGATCGCACCCGTACGTTCGTCGACGCCATCCTGGCCAAGGGATGAGCCCGCGGGAGCTGCTTCACGCCGCCGAACGGCTGCTCACCGACCCGCCCCCGGGCCTCGAGGGCCTCTGGGCCCGCTCCGCCGCCCTCCTCCTCCGACAGGCGCTCGAGCGCGCCGTGGCCGAACGGCTCGACGCCCGCGCCCCCGGGGCCCGGGCCGCGAACTTCCGGGTCCAGTTTCTCTGCCTGGCACAGGTCGGCCGGGACCCGGAGCAGTCGGCCCGGCTCTGGTGTACCTGGACCTCGCTCTCCCACGCCTGCCACCACCACGGCTACGAGCTGCCCCCGTCCGGAGCGGAGCTGCGGAGCTGGCTGGACGTGGTCCGCGAAGTCGCCGTCGACAGCTGACGCCGGCCGCCTTCAGTCCGGCACCACCGGACACCCCCACCCGTCGTAGTCCCCACCGCCGTCGATCTCGACGATCTGGAGGATGGTGGCCGCCTCCTTGGCCATGATCTCCTCGCTCACCCCGTGGACGCTGTGGAAGGGCACGATCCAATCCCCGTCCTCGTCGGCGTGGGGCAGGTCCACCTGGAAGCCGGCCGCGCGGAGCCGCTCGGACGCCACCACCGCCGGCTCCTGCCCTCGGAAGTAGCCGAAGTGGTCGATGGTGCGGGGCGCATCGTGCTGGTCGCCCTTCTCGGCGAGCACCTGCATGGTCTTGCGGTTGTGGATGAGCTGGAGGTTCCAGCGGTCGGGGTACAGGAGCTGGGTGTAGAAGCCCCAGTCCGCCTCGATCTTCGCGGCGAGGCCCGGCACGTAGGGCGCCAGATCGGGCGGCGGCGGGCGCAGCCCCTTCGGCCCGTAGAACGCGTGCACCGTGTAGCCACCCGCCACGTACCGCCCCACGTAGATCGTGCCGGCGTCCTCGAACGCCTGCACCAGGATGTCCTCGACTCGGCTCAGCTCGGCGAACTCCTCCGTGGCACGCAGCCCGTCGGGGCGCGGCTTGGCGAGCTGAATCCGCACCAGGAGCAGCTCCGGGTGCGTTTCCAGGGGGATGTGCGGCCCGGCGGCGATGTCCACCGTGACCACCATCGGCGTGTCTTCCATGCGGGTCAGGTAGGGCTGGTAGTCGGGGGTCCAGGTACGCACGGCCATCCTCGGGGCGCCCCGGACTATCGCGCCGACCCCACGCGCAACCACCGCGCAACGGCCCGGACCGCCGCGGCGGGCGACACTACCCGGGATGACCCTCGCCCCTTCCGGTTACGCCGACTCGATGGACCACCACGGCACCGTGCCCCTCGAAGCGGGGGATCTGGACCTGACCCTGGGCGTGCTCCGGGGCCCCGACGGCACCCACCAGCTCACCCTCCACCAGCTCGACCTGCTCCGCTACCTCGTCGCTCGCCCCGGGATGCCGGTCGCGCGGGAAGAGCTGCTCAAGGAGGCCTGGGGCTGGCGCGGAAAGGTCCTGCGCACCCGGGCCACCGACTTCGCGATCATGCGGATCCGGGCCGCCATCGAGAAGGACCCGGCCTCTCCCCGGCACCTCATCACCCACCCCGGCGTGGGCTACCGGTTCGAGCCGCTCAAGCCCACGGCAGCCCTGCCCCCGCCCTCCGCCCTCCAGCCGCCGGGCGCCCGCTTCGACGCTGGTTGGTACGTGGCCCGACCGCCCGAGGAGCGACGCGCCGCCGAGTACCTCGCCTACCCCGGGGCCCCGGTGGTGTTCACCGCGCCCCGCGGCTTCGGCAAGACCTGGCTGCTCCAGAAGGTGCTCGGAGACACCGTGCTGGCCGACGACGTCGGGGTGGAGGTCAACCTCGAGTCCTGGGACGCCTCCACGCTGGTGTCGACCGAGGCCGTGGCGTACCACCTCGCCCTCGCGCTCGCCGACGCCGCCGACGTGCCCGAGGAGGCCCTCGCCACCGCCTGGGCGTCCCCCGGGGACCCCTTCCGACGGGTCACCCGCTTCCTCGAACGGGACGTCCTGCCCACCGTCGCCGGGCGGCTGGTCCTGGTCATCGACCACGCCGACCTCTTCCGCCACGTCCCCGAAGGGGCGTCGATTTTCGGCCTGCTTCGGTCCTGGGCCAGCCGCCCTCGCGCCCCCTGGGAGCGCTTGCGGCTCGTCCTCGCCGTCTCCACCGAGCCGGCGCTCCTCGTGGACCAGCCCCAACTTTCTCCCTTCAACCTGTCCATCCCCATCGCGCTGAGCCCGCTCGACGCGGGGCAGGTGGCGGAGCTGGCGCGCCGCCACGAGCTGCCCGCAGCCACCGTCGTCCCGGTCCTGTCGCTGACCGGCGGCCACCCGACGCTGGTACGGCTCGCGCTCCACGGCGCGGCGACCGGCGCGGACCCCGCCCTGGAACCGGGCGAGGACGGCGGAATCTACGCCTCCCACCTCGAGAACCGCGCCCGACGCCTGCGCGCCCGCCCGGAGCTCGCGGCGGCGGTACGCGCCCTCGACGCGGGCCTGATCCCTGAGGCCGACGCCGCCGAACGGCTCGTCAGCGCCGGCGTCTTCCGTCGCACCGGGTCTGGCTACGCGCTCCAGAACCGCCTCTACGAACGTTTCCTTCCGCGCTGGCTCGGGTGACGCGGTACCAGGTGGGTGGGGCGGTTCGCCCCGGCGCCGTCTACGTCCGCCGCGCCGCCGACCGGCAGCTCCCGGAAGCGCTGCTGCGGGGTGAGCTGTGTCAGGTGCTCGCCCCCCGTCAGATGGGGAAGTCCAGCCTCCGGCTGCGGGTGTCCGAGCAGCTCGCGCAGGAGGGGTATCGCACGGCCACGGTCGACCTGTCGGGCCTGGGCACCGCGGGTGTCACCCCTGAGGCGTGGTTCGCGGGCCTGTGTGGGGACCTCGCGGCCGAGCTCGACGTCCCCGAGCCGGAACCCCTGCCCGGTGGCCCGCTGCACGGGTGGATCCAGTTCCTCGGCCAGATCCTCGACGCCGACCCCGAGCCGGTGGTCCTGTTCTTCGACGAGATCGACATCCTGCGGCGACTCCCCTTCGGCGGTGCGGACCTGCTCGGCGGCATCAGGGCCGTCTACGAACGCCGCGCCCACGACCCCCGGTGGGCCCGCCTGATGGTGTGTGTGGTGGGCGCGACCACCCCCGACGCGCTCGCCGCCGCGTCTGGCGGGGCCCCCTTCAACGTCGGCACCCGCATCGAGCTCCGCGACTTCACGCGCGCCGAGGCCGACAGCCTCGCGGAGGGCCTCCCCGATCCGAACCTGCTCGAGGCCGTCTACCAATGGACGTCCGGCCACCCCTACATGACGCTCCGCCTTTGCGAGGAGTTGGCCCGGGAGGGTGCCGATCGGGAGGCCCCGGTCCCGCGGGTCGCGCGCCTCGTCGAACGCCTGTTCCTCACCGGCGGGCCCACCGGAGACGTGAACCTCGCCGCGGCCGGGCGGGAGCTG
>JAYVAS010000634.1:0-7862 GCA_043750895.1 Pseudomonadota bacterium | reverse complement strand
GATACGGTCACCGCCGGGACCTTCACCGGCGGCGCAGCGCCCTCGCGCAGCGCCCCGAGCTCCTCGGTGACGTCGATCCCCACCGGGCACCAGGCGATGCAGCGCCCGCAGCCGACGCAGCCCGACGTGCCGAACTGCGTCACCCACGAGCCGAACTTGTGGGTCAGCCACTGGCGGTACCGATCCTTGGTGGTCGGCCGGAACGTCGCGCCATGGATACGACCGTGATCGACGGCGAAGCACGTGTCCCACACGCGCACACGTTCCGTCTGGGTCGCGTCCAGATCGGAGACCTCCTCGACCGACGAGCAGAAGCAGGTCGGGCAGACCATCGCGCAGTTCCCGCAGGAGAGGCAACGCTCGGCGACCTCCTCCCAGCGCGGATGGTCCAGGTTGCCGAAGAGGAGGCCGGGCAGGTTCTCGGTGTCGAGGGTCCGCCCCATGCGGGTCAGGGACCGGGCCTCGACCGCGTCGAGCTCGGCCGCCACCCCCTCCCCTGCCGCCGACAACGGGAGCCTGGCCACGATCCCGCGCCCCCGGTCGGTCAGTGCCTCGACCACGAAGTGCTCCGGCAGCTCGGTGAGCACGATGTCGGCACCGGATCGCACGCGCGGCCCGGTGCCGGTCGACGCGCAGAAGCAGAGCCCGCCCGGCTCGCCGCAGCTCACCGCGACGAACAACGCCGCTTCTCGCCGTGCCTCGTACCGGGGCTCGACCCGCGGGCCGCCCAGGAACACCCGGTCTTGAATGGCGATGGCGGCGAGCTCGCAGGCCCGCACGCCCAGATAGGCCATCGGCGGCGCCTCCACCGCGACCCGCTCGGAGTGGACGCCGTCGCCGTCCTTTCGCGTGCGGTGCAGCACTTCGCGCGCGGGGAAGAGCCGGCCCTTCCAGGAGTGCGGTCCGACCGCGTACCCGAACAGCGCGTCGTCGTCGCGTCGGCGCAGGCGGTAGCGCCCCGGCGACTGCTCGTCGGTCCAGCCCTCCGGCAATCCCGCCGGGCCGTCGAGCGTGTCGTACACGATGGCGCCATCCCGGACCGTCGGGCCGACGACCGCGTACCCGTCGTCCTTCAAGGTGTCGAAGAGGCACCCCAGGTCCTTCCGCGCGAGAATGCCCGTCACGCCGCGCCCTCCCCGCCGAACATGTCGAGGAGCTGGAGGCGGGTCTCGTGGAGGCGGCGCGCCACCTCGCCGAGCGCGAGGCGCATGACCGCATAGCCGATGTCGTGGTCCTGGTCGCAGAGCGCCAGCAGGGCGTCTCGGGGGAGACGGATCAGCACAACGCGCTCCACCGCGCACCCGCTCGCGACCACCAGGGGGGCGTCGGTCAGCGCCGACCACCCGGCCAGATCGCCCGGTCCGAGCGTGAGGAGCGTCATCTCGGGCCGTCCGGGCAAGCGCATCGACAGGCTGACCAGGCCCTCCGCGACGAGGTAGACGGCGTCTGAGGCCGCGCCCTCCCGAAACACCGTGGCCCCGGCGCGGTGCTCCTCGAGAGTGGCGATCGCGGCCAACTGCGCGCGATCACCCTCGGAGAGGGCGCGGGTGAGAGGAATCCGGGGAAGAAGACCGGCAATCCGAGGATCCATGGTCACTATCCGCGCCGTTGGAGACGAATCCGACTATCACGCCGGTCGGTGAAGGGGCGCTGGATTTCGGCGTCGAAGGGCGGAGGCGGGTTTGCGCTTCGCCGACCCGGCCCGACCGCGATGCGCCCGCGAGCGACCCCCACCGGCGGGGTACATGCACCCCGAGGTCGGCAACATGCGCGTGGCGGTCATCGGCGGCGGAGCGAGCGGGCTCGCAACGGCGTGGCTGCTGGATCCGGCCCACGAGGTCCACCTCTACGAGCGGGAACCCATGCTCGGCGGACACATCCGCACGGTGGGTGGAAACGTCCCCTGCCCCGCGCTCCCGGCCGGCCTGCGGCTGGACGCGGGCGTCATCGAGTTCGACCGCGTCGACTTTCCGGCGTTTCACGCGTGGATGGCGGAGCTCGGCGTGGTCGTCCGCAGCCTGCCCGCGGCCGGGTCCTCCAGTCTCTTCCTCGCCGACGGCCGGCACTTCCACTCGCCGGGCGCGCTCGTGGCCGAGCACCCGGGGCTCATCGACCGCCTCGACGGCGCGGCGCGGCTGGCCCCGTTGATGCTGCGCCTGCGACGCTTCCGCGACCAGACCGCCGGGGAGGACGCCTGCTCCCGTGCGCCGATCGGCCGGTTCCTGTCCGACGACGACTTCTCGGTCTGGATTCGCTGCCTCCTGATGTACGCGTACTCTCTGCACTACGACGAGGTGCGGCGCCTCTCGGCGGCGCTCGCGGTGCCGATGCTCCGCTCCTTCCTCGACATCAACGACTGGACCCACATTCCCGGCGGGGTCTCGACCTACGTGGACGTGGCGGCGAAGGCGCTCCGCGGCCCGGTCCACGTCGGTGCCCGGGTGGTCGCCGTCCACCGCGGCGCCGACGGCGTCACCCTCCGGCAGGAAGGCGGCGCCGAGCAGCACTTCGACCACGTGGTGCTCGCCGTACCTCCCCACCGGGCGCTCGCGCTCCTCGCCGACGCCGACGCGGTCGAGCACACGTGGCTCGGCGCCCACGCCGGACACGTCGTCCACACCGTCCTACACACCGACACCGGGCCCTACACGCGCCGCGGCGTACACGCCCCCAGCGAGTTCGACCTGTTCGAGATCCCCGGCGGGGGCCACGGCTACAACGCGTACCTCAACCGTCTCGCCGACCAGCCGGACCCCGGCCCCGTCTCCTACGGGTTGGCCTTCGACCTGGACGCCGAGATCGACCCCGCGACGGTGCTGCATCGCCAGGCCCACGACGTGGGGCTCTACACCGACGCGGCGCTGGCGGCGCGCGCGGACGTGATCGCGGGGAACGGTCGCCGCCGGACCTGGCACGTCGGGGCGTGGCTGGGCGACGGCCTGCACGAAGGGGCGGTGCGCAGCGCCCTCGCGGTGGCCGAGCGGCTCGGTGGGCGCAGCCTCTCGGGCTTCACGGCAGGAACACGTCGCCGCTGAGCGTCTCGTAGAGGTGCGCGCCGGTCCAGAAGGTACCGGCGAAGCCGGCGAAGCCCGCGGACGCATTGCAGAACCAGAGGCCGGGGATGCCCGTGCGGTGGTCGAGTCGGTCGCGCGAGACCTGCCGCGGGGTCATCGACGAGCCGTAGCTGTTGCCCGCCGGCGCGCGCACGAAACGTTCGCTGGTGGTGGGGCTCCCGGTGAGGTGCACCGTGAGGTGGTCGCGGATGGACGGGACGTAGTCGCGCTCGATCACGTCGAGCATCGCGTCGAGGACGCGCTGTTTCTCCTCGCGGTAGGTCTTCCCCAGGCCGAGGCGCGCCTCCTGGAAGCGCCCGTGGTTGGCGACGGTCAGCAGCTCGAGGATCTGATGGCCGGGTGGGGCCGCGCCGGGCAGGTCGCTGATGAGCGTGGGCGTGCTCATCGCAAAGCTCACCCGCGCGTAGTCGCCCCGTTCGTACATCGCCTCGAAGGCCCCGTTGAGGTCGGGCGACTCCGCGTGGAAGACGTTCCAGGCGCCGAACCCGTGCGCGCGCAAGTCGAGGTCCTTGACACCACAGTAGGCCACGAAGCTCGATGGCGAGTAGGTGTATTGCAGGCGGGAGCGGACGCGGGTGGGGAACCGGTCGAGCCCGATCATCTCGGCCGCCTGACGCGGGTCCATGTTACAAATCACCCGGTCCGCGGCCAGATCCTCGAATACGCCCGTGCCGACGCCCGAGGTATCCGTCGGCTCCACGCGCACGCCGCTCACCCGCCCCCCGTCGAAGAGGAAACGGGTCACCTTCCGTTGGAGGCGGACCTCGCCGCCCGCGGCTTCGATGACCCGAACGAGCGCGTCCACCACGGCGTGGAAGTGCCCGCGTGGGTAGCTGGCACCGCGTCCGTAGCCGGCGAAGAGCTTGACCCAGGCGAGGAAGGACAGTTGGTTGGGTGGCAGCAGGAAATCCGGCCATTGGAGCGCGAGCAGGGCCTGCGCCTCGGCGGGGAGGGCATGCCGGTCGAACACATCCTGCAACGTCGCGTCGCGGTTCCGGAGCACCTGCAGGTAACCCCGGCCGTGGCGGGGTCGGAACCCGGCGAGGGAGCTGGGGAGGGCCTCCAGGCCATCATCGGTCCAGCGCAGGTCGTCGAGAAACCCGTCGACCGCGCGGTGGTGACCGGGGAAGAGCGCGCGGAGCCGCCGACCGAGCTCGACCGGATCGCAGGGGATGTCCAGCGCGTAGCCGGGGATCCGCATGTGGTCGTAGCCGTTCGGGTCGAGCGGCACGAAGGGGAGCGCCTCGGCGAGGCCGAGGCGGGCGAGCACCCGGCCCACCGTCCGTTCGGGGGCGGTGTTCCACACGTAGTGGAGCTGGGCGTTGAAGCGGTACCCGCCTACGTCGAAGGTGTGGCCGTAGCCGCCGGCGTGCTCGTGGGCCTCCAGCACCACGACCCGTCGGCCGGCGTGCGCCATGAGCGCGGCGAACGACAGCCCGGCGAGACCGCTTCCGACGACGAGGTAGTCTGGGGTCCGCATCCGACCCCGATATCCGGGTGCGTAGGGGCGGGTGGGGGCGGAGGGTCCGCCGGGGGTCGGGCGCTCGCGGACGCCGACCCGGGCCGCGGACCATCGCGCATGGGTGCGTATCGGTTACAAAGCGGGCAATCGAGCGGAGGCGCCGTGCGCGTGAGTTTCCTTCTACCCTTGCTGCCCCTCACCTCGGGCTGTCACGGCGCGACCGAGGAGCTGGCCTGTGGCGCGGGCACCCACGAGGAGGACGGCGTCTGCGTTCCTGACATTGACACCGACACCGACACCGACACCGACACCGACACCGACACCGACACCGACACCGACACCGACGCCGACGCCGACACCGACACCGACACCGACGCCGATCCCGCCTGGACCGTGTGCGCGGACGGTACGGCGCCCTTCACCGACATCCAGGACGCCGTCGACGCGGCCGCGGACGGCGACGTGGTCACCGTGTGTGACGGCGTCTACGACCGCGTGGAGATCAACCGCCGCACGCTGAACCTGGTTGGTGCCGGCGCGGACCGCACGTCGATCGACGGGGGCACGGACACCGCGCTCACCGTGTCGGACTCGACGGTGACGTTGCAGGGGTTCCACGTCGTCGGCACCGGTCGGGTAGGGGAGAGCGCCGGCGGGCTCTGGTTGGTGGACACGACGGCCCTCGTGCAGGACGTCCGGGTCGCGGGGGCCGAAGGGGACCCCTCCATCTTCGCGGCCATCCAGGACGCGTCGGACGTGACGTGGGAGGGCGTGGTGTTCGAAGACAACGCCACCGGGGGGTTGCAGACGCTCGGGGGCTCCCTGGTCATGCGGCACTCCACGTTCCAGAACTCCACCGGCGGCTTGCTGCTGTTCCTGGGCCACATGCAGGACTACGAGCTGTCCAACAACCTCTTCTTGAGGAACACGATCGAAGTCCCGACGAGCGCCGTCTACCTAGAAGCGGCCACCGGCCTCGGTTGGGTCTACAACAACGTGTTCTGGGGGAACTCCAACACGGGCGCCACGGCGTTGGTGTACCCGTACGGGGGCGTCCTGTTCGAGAACAACATTGTGTCAGAGAATGTTGGCGGCGGAATCCTGGCGTACGCGCCGGTGAACGGAATCAGCTACAACAACGCGTACGGAAACTCGGGTGACGACTGGTCGACCAATAGTGGGGACGCGCCCCCCGACACCAACATGACCGCTGACCCTCGATTCGTCGACGCCGAAGGCGGGGACTTCCACCTGCTCACCGGGTTCTCACCGTGCGTGGACGCCGGCAATCCGCTCTCGGGTTACAACGATGTGGATGGGACCCGGAATGACATGGGGGTTTATGGGGGGCCGAACGGATCATGGTGACCAGAAATATAGGTTCGACGAGCCTCGAAGGGCCGCGGGCTTGGGGACGTGACCGTGGGCGAACGGATCATGGTCGCGCTATTCGACCTCCCCGTCGTCCGCGCTTGACGACGCCAGACGGCAATGCTATCTAGTCGGTCTAGACAGGAGCCCGCACATGTCGACCGCCTGGCAACTTCAGGACGCCAAGAACCGCTTCAGCGAGGTGGTCGAGGAGGCGCTGCACACAGGGCCACAGACGGTGACTCGCCGTGGCGAGCCCGTCGTCGTGGTTGTCGCAATTGACACCTGGCGCCGCGTCTCCGGCCCCGTGCCGAGTCTGAAGGCGTTCCTCCGCTCGGCTCCGCTGGATGGGGTCGACCTGTCGCGCCAGGGTGGCGAACGGCCGGATGTCGTGCTCCCGTGATCCTGCTCGACACGTGCGTCATATCGGAACTCGCCAAGCCCAGTCCTGACGGGACCGTTCTCGCCTGGATGGAGAGCGTGAAGGACGACGACTTCCGGCTCTCTGCACTCACGCTGGGCGAGATCAAGAAAGGGGCGGACCTCCTGGACCCGGGACCGCGCAAGGCGCGTGTCGATGCCTGGTTGGACGAGCTGCGCACGACGTTCGGCGACCGGATCCTCCCCGTCGACGAGGCCGTCGCTCTGCATTGGGGAGCGATCTCAGCCGCCGGTCGGCGCGTGGGCCGGGTACGTCCGCCGATCGACTCGTTGCTGGCGGCCACGGCGATTTGCCACCAGCTCAAACTCGCGACACGGAATGTCGCGGACTTCGAGGGCACTGGCGTCGTGGTTGTCAATCCGTGGGCAGCGACGGCGGGATGAGGGTGCGCGCGCGGGGGCGAGCCACGGGCGCCTGCACCCCCACCCGATAGCGCGCCGACGACCCCTTTCGGCCTGCCCGGCGCCGCCTACTACCGCGCCGCCAACACGCTCGACAGCTTGGTCGGGTACCACGGGAAGTACGAGTGGCTGGGGAAGGCTTCGGCGCGACAGGACGACCTGCTGAACCTCGCGCCGGCGCGGATCACCGCGTTGTTGCTCGTGCTCGCGGGGGCGCTCGTCGGGGAGGACGCGCGACGCGGGCTGCGGACCATGTGGCGCGACCGTGGCAACACCGAGAGCCCCAACGCGGGGCGGCCGATGGCGGCGATGGCCGGGTTGCTTGGCGTGGTGCTCGACAAGCTCCGCGGCGACCGGCCGCGCGGGGAGTTCCTGCGACAGTTGCTCGAGAACCCACGGCGACGCGCTGGATGAGTGAGGTCAATCCGGACTACCCGATCATCGGCGGTGTGCTGCACGCCCCGTACTTCCTGTTCCTGCGCGGAACGCCTGTCCCGACCGACGATGAGGTACTCGAACTTCTGTTTCCACCGCCGCGCTCCTGGTGGCGGAGCGTCCTCGGCGCGCCAGGGCATGAGCGCGTCCCCGTCCCGGAGGATCTTCCACTTGGCGAAGAGTATGTCTACGTCGGGGAGCAGACGGGCTGGTACATGATCGCCGACGACTGGCACTACCACCTGTGGCACCGGAAGGATCGGAAGGAGCTGCTGCAGCGTCTGGCGGCCCGCTGGGAGTTGTTCGCGCTGGTTCGACCCGATGTCGACGAGAGCTACGAGTTCGTCCACTTCATGGGGGGGCTGCGGGTGCGGGAGCGCCGGGTCGACTCGCCCCACTACACGGACCGGGTGGTGAGCGCTGAGCATGGTCGACCGCTGCCTTGCGAGACCGATGACCTCTACGGTCAGGACGGGGAGGCGATTGTGTGGACGGTGGCCGCCGCGGTCGGCGTGCCCCGGGTGCACGACCGGGCCACGCTCCGTCGCTACCGCAGGCTGTGACGCGGCAGGCGGCGTTCCCGCTGCACCGATGCGGGGATGGCCGCTGCCCGCCAGCGCATCGCCGCGGGAGGAGGCAGGTTGATCGGCCCCCGGCGGCGCGGAACCCTGACGGGA
>JAYVAS010000633.1:0-37392 GCA_043750895.1 Pseudomonadota bacterium | reverse complement strand
ATTGGGCGTGTCCTGAAGTTCTATACCACCCCACCGGGTCAGCCATCGTGGACGCTTGCGAGTGCCCGGATGGCGTGCCTCTATATTGCGGTTCCGACTGGTGTGACGGGTCCCGCGGGCTTACGTGTGAGGATCCCGTCGCTGTCACCCTCTTCTTCCAGACGGAGTGCTCGGATTGCTTCATCGACGTAGGAAACGGCGGAACGATCTCCGTCCAATGCGACGAGTACTGGCCATGAACCAACGCATCCCGGTCCTTTTCCTCCTCGCTGCGGCCTGCGACCAGCCCGGACCTTGCCTCACCCCCTACCTCCCGACCGGACCGGTGGCGGCGGACCACTGCGACTGCCCCGAGGGCTTTCTCTACTATTGCGCGGAAGCCGAGACTTGCACGGGCGAGATCGGGGTGACCACTTGCGAATCGAGATCCAATAGCAGCGTATTCTACTACCCGGCCTACTGCGACAACACCTGCACCGTCGCCTGGAACGAGCACGGGGCCTTCTACGTGACCTGCGCCGAAGAGTGATGCCCAACCCCCCTCCTCACCCCCTCACCCACCTCCAGACCCCCCGCACCCGCGCCGCCGGCCCGCCCTCCCGCACCACCTGCGCGAGCGCGAGGCCCACCACCACCACCGAGCGCCGCCCCGGGGTCGCGGCTGGCCCGTACGAGATCTCGGGCGGCTGCGGCGCCGACAACTCTGGCGACCCCAGCATACCCTGGACCCCCGAGGAGATTTTCGTGGCCTCGCCCGGAGACCCCTGCTATCGGGGCAACCCGCTCATAGTCGACGGCGGTGCGGAGGACTGGGATGCAGAGAAGGCGTCTTCACCCAATCCGGGCTAACAGGCTGTGGTCACTACTGTGCGCGATGACTCTCAGCGCTTGCCACCACCACGCGGGCGAGACAGCCCGCGGCCCCACGCTGGCCGACTGCCTCCTGGCTGACAGAATGCAGCTGCTCACCCTGGCACCGGCGGACATCGCGGGGCACGAGTCCGACACGATCGGCACCGCCGCGTTCTTCGGAAACAGGGGCCACGCCCCCTTCTTCGTGTTCCGCCCGATCGACGCCGATCCAACCAGCGTCGAGAGCCTGACCCTCGATCCTTCTGGAAAGACTCAGGTGACTCGACCGACCCCCGAGTTCGAAGGTCGATACCTGGTCACGGTCGTCTACCTGAAATGCCGCCCGGTGGACGCGACAGGCAAAGAAATCGCGGTGTACGAGACGGAAGCAAACCTCGTCTTCTCCAAGGTACCCCCGGACCGTCCGCCCCCAACCGCGGAGTCGCCCAGATGACGGTCCCCCATTGGTCCCGTTGCCTGCTCGTGCTCGTCGCGCTCATGGCCGCACCCCAGGCAACCTGCGCCAGCTGCGTGTCCAACGACACCTGGAGCCTTGAGCTGGTGTCCTCCACCACATGCGCTGAGGACACCGCCCAACCCTGTGAAAATCCGCTCGGACTCAGCGGTCAAGTGAGAGTCTCCGACTACGGATTCGACTTCGACTTCTTCGAGGAAGACGGATCAGGCGTCTCCTTCCGCGTGGACCCAGAGTGACCCGCCCCCTCCTCCGCGTGTGCGTCCTCGCCGCCCTCCCCCTTCTGGTCGGCTGCCCCGGCTCCCCCTGTGGCGAGGCCCCACCGAAGGTGGACCGCGACGGGGAGTACGCCCTCCCCGAGGACGGCTCCTCGCCACTGGGCCCCGGAACGCTCCTCGTCGAGAACGAAGCCACCCGCTTCACGTTCATCTACACTGGCCCCACCGGTGGCGAGGAGCGCTTGGTCTGGGAGACGGTCGACAAGTAGCTTCGGGCACCCCCCTCCTCACCCCCGCACCCCCCTCCAAATCCCCCGCACCCGCGCCGCCGGCCCGCCCTCCCGCACCACCTGCGCCAGCGCCAGGCCCACCACCACCGCCGACCGCCACCCCGGCTCCACCAACAACAACTGCCCAGCCACCGCGTGCCGCTGGGCTTCCTCACTCCGCCGGTCCACCGTCGCTCCCCCCTCGTGCCAGCACCGCGCCGCGACGATCAGGCGCGCGCCCCCGAGGCGCCGGCACAGCTCCACGTCCTCGAGGCCATGCCGGAAGCGCTCGTCGAACCGGGCCGACGCGGGCAGGTGCAGGCACGCGCCGGACAAGGCGTCCACGCCCACATCCGCGTCCGGCACGAGGGTGGACTGCGCCACCCGCCCCCAGCTCCGCACCCGGATCCCGGCGGACTCCACGCCGGCCGGACCCACCAGCACCGGTCCGCACAGCCCGCCCGCCGCCGCCAGGCGGTCGAGGCACTCCGGCTCGGGCACCGCGTCGTCGTTGAGCACCACCGCGAAGGGGGTGCGCACCGCCGCGAGCCCCCGGTTGGCCGCCTTCGCGAAGCCCTGCCCACCCCCGAGGCGCACATAGGGGACGTCCAGGTCGAGGCCGTCGTCGGTGTCGTCCACCACGAGGTGCGGCCAGCCCTGCACGGCGACGAGGCAGCGCCGCAGGAGATCCCCGCGCCGCCTATGGGGGATCACCACCGTGACCCGGTCGCTCACCCGCCCGAGCCGGGGGGCGGCGCGACCGGCGCGACCGTCACGTCCAGACCCTCCACCGCCTTCTCCCCGATGGTGACGGGGTAGCGGGACGGGGTGCCGACCGGTTCCAGCCGCCCCGGTCGACCGTCGCCATCCTCGTCCACCGTCGCCTCCACGTAGACCTTCCCCTTCCCGACGGGGACCAGCATCTCGTACGCGCCCGGCCGATCGATGCTGACCGAGCCGACCACCTGCGGTGGGGTGACCGGGTGGGCCTGGTGATCGGAGTCGAACGCGGTGATGCGGACGCGACCCCTGGTCCAGGCACCGTAGACGACGGTGCCCGACACCCGCACCGTCGGCCCCGAGGCCACCGCCCCGACACCCCCGGGCGCTGGCTGGGTCGGGCGACCGGGCGCAGGTTCCGAGGGGCGGCCCGGTGTCGGCGCCGACGGCACCCCGGCCGAGACGCTCACCGCACCCGGCGGCGGCGTTCCCGGCACCCCCGGCGCGGGTGCGACCGGCGCGCCCGGCATCGGCGCCCCGGGCGTGACCGGCCCACCGGTTCCCGCCGTTCCATCGGGGAAGTACCGGGACGGGATCCGCCGCGCCGTACCCTCGGCGAGCACGACATCGTCCTCGGCCGCCGGGCCCGCCCCCCGCTCCTCGGCGGGCCGACCATCGCCCAGCGCGGGCTGCGGCCCGGCCGGACCCACCCCCCGCGCCGCCTGATCCCGCTCCGCCGCGGCGAGGATGGGGTCCTTTCCGCAGCCGGCAGCTAGGGCAACCGTGGCGATGAATACACCTGTCCGAGACATTGCGCGGTATCCTGACGCTCGTGCAACGTATCCTCGGCATGGCCGGCGCTGTCTTCCGCGTCGCCACGACCCCGCAGATCCTGCTGATGGTCAGCAAGGTCTACATCCCCGTGCTGTTCCCGCTCACCTTCCTGATCGCGCTCGCTTCGCTCGCCCTCGACCGGGCGCTCGACATCCCCACCTTCCTCCCAGAGCCCGCCAACCTCGCCATCGCCGCGGTCTCGCTGCTGGCCGGGCTCCTGGTGGTAGGCGTCTCCTATGCGGAGCTGGTCACCAAAGGCGAAGGTAGCCCCTCGCCCACCGCCGGCCGCACTCTGAAGCTGGTACGCTCCGGCATCTACGCGTGGTGCCGGAATCCTTCGGTCCACGGCAAGCTGCTCGGGGTCCTCTCGGTCGGCATCGCCCTCAACTCCTTCTCCTTCTGCTGCATCCTCATCCCCCTCCTCCTCGCCGGTTCGCTGGTGGAGAAGGTGGTCCGTCAGGAACCCCAGCTCGTCGCGATCTTCGGCGACGAGTACGAGTCCTACCGGCGAGACGTGCCGCTGTTCATCCCCTGGAAGATTCTCCGCCGCTAGGAGGCCCCTTTTGGACATCACCCTGATCAATCCCCCGGAACAGCTCCGGGTGTGGGCCGGAATCCCCAAGGCCATGGCCTACGGGGTCTACTGCTTCCCGCCGCTGGGCCTGATGTACGTGCAGGCCGCGATCGAGAAGCGGTCTTCGTTCAAGGCCGAGATCTACGATCCGGTCGTCGACGACCTCGACTACCCCGAGTTCGAAGCGCAGCTCAAGCGCTACCCCCTCGATCTGGTCGGCATCAGCGCGTTCACCCACTCGCTGCCCGACGTCCAGATGACCATCAACACGGTGCGAAAGCTGAACCCGAAGGCGAAGATCGTCCTCGGCGGCCCGCACCCCGCGATGTTCCCCGACTACGCGATCCAGCTCCAGGACGCCGACGCCATCGTCACCGGGGACGGCGAGGACGCCTTCCTGGACATGGTCACCGCCTACAACGAAGGCCGCTCCTGGGAGGGCATCGAGGGCCTCTGGTTCAAGGAAGGCGGCCAGATCGTCAAGAACAAGGACCGGAAGTCGACGAAGTCGCTCGACGCCTACCCCTGGCCGGACCGCGCCCGCACCCGCTACCGCGAATACTACCTGCCCGGCTGCAAGCAGCCGCTCAACACCACCGCGATCACCTCGCGCGGCTGCCCCCACTCCTGCCCCTTCTGCCTCACCTACAAGAAGCAGTACCGGATGCGGGACATCGAGAACATCCTCGACGAGATGGAGCACTGCGTCTCGCTCGGCATCACCGAGACCCACTTCATCGACGACCTCTTCACCCCGAACTCGCAGTGGGTGCTGAAGTTCTGCGACGCCATCGAGCGCCGGGGCATCAAGTTCAACTGGGGCTACAAGACCACCATCGCCGGCACCACCCGCGAGCAGATCCGCCGCTGCCGCGAGACGGGCTGCACCAAGATCCACTTCGGCGTCGAGTCGGCCAACAACGAAGGCCTCGACAAGTGGGGCAAGCACTGCGACACCGACGACGTGCACCGCGTCTTCAAGTGGTGCCGTGAAGAGGGCGTGCGCTCGGTCGCCTACATCATGCTGGCCGGCCCGCACGAGCGCACCATGGGCGACGCGCTCAAGAACGTGGACGAGATGATCAAGCTCGACGCCGACTACGCGGTGTTCGCGGTCTTCTCGCCCTACCCGGGTACGGAGTCCTTCGAGGACGGGGCCAAGAAGGGCCTGTTCCCGGCCGACTGCTGGGACCGCCTGATGAAGGACCCGCTCTGCGGCGTGGAGGTGCCCGCCTCGTGGGAGGAGCACCTCTCCAAGGCCGAGATCCTCGACCTGCTCAAGATGGCCCACCGGAAGTTCTACCTGCGCCCCCGCTTCGTCGCGCGCACGGTGGCCGGTCTGGCCACGGCCGCCGAGGCCAAGCGGCTCACCCAGGGGCTCCTCTCCATCGTGAAGCTCGAGCTGCTCAACGCCAAGAGCCGCACCGCGCCCGTGTGATGGACGACGCGGGGTGAGCAGCCCTCCCACCCGCGTCGACCCCGGCGCGGTCGTCGACGACCGCCCGTGCGACCACCGGGTGGAGTGGTGGTACTTCTTCATCCACCTGCGCGCGGTCGACGGCGAGGGCGAGTGGTCGATCGTGACCACCCTGCTGAAGAAGCGCCTCCCCGTTTGGGGCTGGCCCACCGCCTGGCTCGCCGCCACCCAGGTGGTCGACGCCCGCTCGCCGACCCGGCTCTGCTCGGGCGCCATCCCCGCCTTGGGCTGCTACGAGCCAGCGGCGTTCCGTTGGTCGACCGCCAACCTTCCGTTTCTGCCCTGGTGGGAGATGCACCGGCTGCCCGGCGCGTGGAGCCTCCGCCATCGTTCCCGCGCGTCCTTCGACCTCACCCTCCACGACCCGGCTCCGCCCATCTTCGTCGGAGCCGACGGCGTGATGACCTACGGGGGCGGACACGAGCTGGGTTGGTACATGCGGCCGTTCCTGACCGCCGAGGGGACCGTGACCGTCGGCGGTCGGGAGGTACGGGTGCAGGGCGACGGCTGGATGGAGCGCCAATGGGGCTGGTCGCCGGTGGAGTCCTTCGCGTGGCGCTACCTGACCCTGCGCCTCGACGACGGCCGCCGGTTCCTGCTCTTCCGCACCCGCGTGGACGGCCACGAGAAGACCTGGGGCATTCGCATCCACGCCGACGGCACGACCACGGAGGTCCCGGACCTCGCGCTCACCGACGAAGCAACGACGGACCCCTTTCCCACGACCAAGGTTCGTGGCGGAGGCCTGGCCCTCCAGGTCACCGCGCTGCCCATCGACCAGTTGATCCGACCCGGCATTCCGGGCGCCCCCTCCTTCTACGAGGGCTTCTCCCGCGTGACCGGGAAGGTAGACGGGGTCGACGTCACCGGGGTAGGAGTGACCGAACTCCGCGTCCCCTCCGGATCGCGGGCCGGCGGTTCGCCGGTATGAACAAAGGTGGCGTGCATGGTGACCAGGCGGGTCGTTGTCGTGGGGGGAGGGTGCGCGGGAATGTCGGCGGCGCACGAGCTGGTAAGGCTCAACGCTCATAGCGCCGAGACCGGGATCCACTTCGAGATCGACGTCTACGAGCGCGCCAACTTCCTCGGTGGCAAGTGTGCCAGCCAGTTCGACCCGGTGGACGGCGGCCGGTACCCCGGTGAGCACGGCTTCCGGTTCTTCCCGCAGTTCTACCAGCACCTGACGGAGACCCTCCGCCAGATCCCCTACCCGACGCCGGAAGCGCCCACGGGCACGGTGTTCGAGAACCTGCGTTCGCCCGCGTACGGCGGCGTCGCCTACCGCGGCGCGTTGACCAACATGCCGCGGCACCTCGCCAGCACCTCCCTGGACGACGTCCTCCACGTCCTCCTCGGGGATCTCGTAGGCGCCCTCTCGGCCTCAGACCTCGCGCTCTACTCCTTCCACCTGCTTCGGTTCTTGACGAGCTGTCCCGAACGCCGTCTGGAGTGGGACGACATCTCGTGGGAGGCGTTCCTCGGCTTCGACCGAGCCGGCTACTCCGAGGAGGGCAAGCAGCTCCTGCGGGTGGTCCCCGCCGTGCTCTCGGCCATGCGCGCGCGCGACAGCTCGGCCCGCACCATCGGCAACACCTCGCTGCAGGTGGCGTTCGCCTTCAACCCCCGCGACCCCGACCCGAAGGACGGCATCCTCTGCGGGCCGACGAGCGACGTATGGCTCGAGCCGTGGGCGGCCTGGCTGCGGGCGAACGGGGTCCGGTTCCACCTCGAACACACCGCCACCGACTTCCCGACCACCGACGGGAAGCTCGACGGCGTCGTGATGACGCACGGCGGCGTCTCGACGACGGTGACCGGAGACGCGACCATCCTCGCCGTCCCCATCGAGGTGACCCTCCGGCTGCTCCGCGCCGGGAAGCTGCGCGGGTCCCAGCTCGAGGCCCTGCTGCGGGTCCCGATCTCGGACCGGTGGCAGCAAGAGCGTCCCGGGGACGTCGAGAGCCAGCTTCGCCGCACCTGGACCGCCGACATGGTGGGCGTGCAGTACTTCCTCAACGAAGACCTCCGCGTCGTCCACGGCCACCTTGCCTTCCCCGACGCCGCGTGGTGCCTCACCGCCGTCGCCCAACAGCAGTTCTGGGAGGGCGGCCTCGCCCGGTTCGGCGTTCCCGGTCTGGAGGGCGTCTTCTCGGTGATCCTCTCGGAGTGGGACACGCCGAGTCGCCGCACGGGGAAGACGGCGCGGGAGCACCTCTCCGCGGGAGACCTCGATGGGCTCGGCAGGGAGACCTGGGCGCAGATGAACGACGGGCTCGGCGCTGCCGCCGGCCTGGACTGGTCCACCGTGATCCGCTTCCGGATCGACGCGCACCTCGTCCAGGGCCTCGACCCGCGCGACGACACCTTCAACCCCACCCCGCTGCTGATCCACCCCATCGGCGCCTACGCCCTCCGCCCCACCGGGCGCACGGGCACCGGCGGGCTGTACGTCGGCGCCGACTACAACCGTACCAACGTCGACCTGGCCAGCATGGAGGGGGCGAACGAGGGGGCACGGCAGGCGGTAGGCGCCCTCGCCGCCGATCTCGGTATCCGCGAAGGTCTGCGCCCGCCCCTCTACCCGCTCGGCGAAGGCCCGCTGTTCGGGGCGGTCCAGGCGGTGGACGCCGTTTTCTTCCGCTTCGGCCTGCCGCAGGTGCTCGACGCCGACGTCCAGGGCGTGCTCGGCGTCCTGGATCGGATCGGCGCCGCACACCCGTTTTCGGTGCTGGGTCGGGCCGCCCACGACCTGGCGGGCGGGCTGCTGCGCGGGGTCGGGCTCTGGGACGAGCTGCACGCAGCCTTCGACGCCGATGACGACGGCGACATCGACCTCCGCGACCTCCGCCTTCTGCTCCGAGGCCTGCTCCTGAGCCGCGAGGCGGGCCGGCTCCGGGGCACCGGCGCGAGCCCGGCCCAGATTGGGCGGGCCTTACAGGGCTGAAGACGGCAGCGGCGCCCACGCCGGACCGCGCTCAGGCGCCGGGCGTCTGCGGGGGGAGGGGCAGGAGCGTCTGACACAGGCGATCGGCGTTCACCACCCGCTGGGACCCCCAACCCGCGTCCTCGCCCAGTCGATGGCGGGCCGCCGCCGAGAACCCGCCCAACCCGACCGCATCGAGGGCCGGGATGGCCGCCCGCAGCGCCGCCGGATCGGTCGCGGACAACACCGCCGCCAAGGGCTTCCCGAAGGGGTGGTCCTCCGCTGCCAGCGCGCGCACCTGCCGGAGGGCGTCGGGTCGGGCGACCGGACCGGCAGCGAGCGCGGCAACGGCGCGCAGCAGGGTCAGGTGGATGCGGAAGTACTGCATGTTCAGGAGGAGGATGCGGCGAAGACGCGGCCACGCGGCGACGAGGAGGCGCCACGCGAGCTCTCCGTTCCCGGTGTAGATCTCGACGTTCACGCGCGCGACGATGTCGAAGTAGTGCGGGCTCCCGAACTGCGACTCCGGGAAGCCCGCCACGGCGTGCGCGGTGCGGGCCCGGGCCTCTTCGGGGTCGTCGAGCACCAGCCAGGTGAAGTTGGGCACGCCGGAGGCGAGCGCCACTTCGGCGGTGGTGTCGCCACGGGATCGGGCGTCGATCGCGAGCGCCGGGATGGTCTCGACCAGTCGGGCGTAGTCCCCCCGCCACCACCACGCCCAGGCGCGGTACATCCGACAGTTGACCACCTCCCAGACCACGCCCACCTGCTGCCGCCGAAGCGCCACTTCGGCGGCCTCGAGCCAGGCGAAGGCGTGGTCGGGGCGGCCCACGAACACCTCGGCCGCGCCGTGGGTGAGGTTGGCGAAGGCAACCGCCATCTGGTTCCCGGTGCGGTCGGCCAGCGCGTGGGCCTGCGCATAGAGCCCGTCGGCGAAGGCCCGATTCGAGGCCCCCCCCTCACAGGCCATGTACACCGCCTCGACCGACAGGGCCCGCGCGACCCGCCCGGGCTCCCCGGACTGGAGCGCGAACCGGGTGTGAGCCGCCTGGAACGCCGCCGAGACCATGAGGTCCAGCATGTTCATGCCGATGGTGGCCGACCAGGTCGCGTCGGTCCGCGCGAGCAGCTCAGGGTCCGCCTCCGCCTCGACGCGCTCCACCCACTTCACCCCGAAGAGGCGCAGCCGGGCGCGGTTGCTCAGGATCGCCCAGATGCAGTGGAGGATCGTCGCCGGCCAACGCAGCCCGAGCCCCTCGAGCACCCGGCCCAGACGCTCCCGGCCGAGGTCCGCGCGTCCGCCCCGGAGCCACTGCTCGGCCGCCTCGCGCTCCAGCCCCACCCGGACCAGACCGGGCCCCTGCAGCGCCGCCGCCGCCGCGTAGGCCTCGGCGGCCGCCACCCCCTGACCGGCGAGGGCCAGCGCCGCGGCTTGGGCGCGACGCAGCTCAGGCTCCGAGATCCCCGAGTGGCGCAGGCGGATGGCGAGGTCGTAGAAGTGGGCCGCGGTCGCGAAGGCCAGGGCGTCCATCGCGCGGCCAGCCGCGGCCGACGCGTAGACCGCCGCCCGACGGTCGTCCCCGGCGGCCTCGAGGTGGCCGGTGAGGAAGCCGGGCTCCACGATGCCCTCGAGCAGCGCCGCGTCGGCGACGAGGAGATGGAGCTGCCGCCGCCGCGCTTCGGGGAGATCGTCCAGCGCGACCATCCGCAGCAGGTGGTGATAGACGTCCACCTGCGGATCCGACAGGTCACCGACCGAAACGAGCACCTGGGCGCCCTGGAGCGCCAGGAGGGTCGGATAGCCCCCGATCCCCACGCCCGCCGCCGCCAACGCCACTCGCGGCGGTAGCGCATCCCCGGCCACCGCGCAGACCTCGAGCAGGCCCCGCTCGAGCCGGCTGAGCCCCGCGATCCGGGACCGGAGCACCGTGGCGAGGTCGACCGGGCCCGTCGTCAGGCGCCCCCGAAACCGAGCGAGCTCGATGGCCAGGAACGGGTGCCCACCGCTCTCGCTAATGGCCCGCTCCGACCACTCGCCCTCCGGGTCGGCGAGCCGGACCAGCTCCGCTGTGGCCTCGTTGGACAACGGCCCGAGCGTCACGGTGGTCCACTCGGGCCAGCGCGCGCCCGCCTCATCGGCCAACAGGGTCGCCTTCAGACTGCCCTCGACGAGGTCGGAGCGCACCCCCAGGACCAGGAGCACCGCGGGCGCGGCCGGCGGGGCGAGGAAGAGGCGGAGCAGCGCCCGCGAGTCCGCGTCGGCCCACTGCGCATCGTCGATGACCACCAGGGTCGGCGTCTGATCGGCCACCCGGGAGAGGAGCTGTCGAAAGGCCTCGATGCCGCGCAGTCGGCGCTCAGCGCCGTGCCGCACGTCGTCGGCGCGCCGGGGGCCGGTCGAACGCGCCAGGGCCGGGAAGAGGGCGGCGGCGCCGAGCGCGAAGGGGGTCGCCAGCTCGGGCCAGCACAGGTCGGGACGGGCCTCGAGCAGCCGCGCGAGGTCGTCGACGACCCCGTCGAAGGCGTTGAGCGGGAGGTGTTCGTTGACGTGGCAGGTGCTCGACAGGGCGACCCCGTCGCCGCTGGTAAGCTCGCTGGCGAAGGCCTCGAGGAGCGCCGACTTCCCGATCCCGGACGGCCCCCGCAGCTCGATCACCGCCGCCTGACCCGTACGGGTCGACGCCAACGCCTCTCTGAGCACGCCCAACTCCGCTTCGCGCCCGACGAGCGGCGGACGAACCCTCGGCCGGCGCGCCGTCTCGTCCGGAGCCCCCACGAGCGCGCGCACGTCGGCCAAACCACCGCGCTGGTCCGGGTCCGGGTCGAGCAGGCGCCGAATGAGCCGCTCATGGGCCGGGTCAAGCTGATGTGCGCCCCGCGGCACGTCGATCTGCCCGGCCGCCTTCGCGCTCCGCATCGCATGAAAGGCGCCTGGAAACGGCTTCCGTCCCGTGAGCATCTCGAAGAACAGCACCCCCACCGCATACCAGTCGGCGGCCACCGAACCCGGTCCCAGGGCATCGAGGCTCTCGGGCGCGAGGTAGGCCGAGGTGCCACCTCCAGCGGCCCGGGTCGCGAACGCGGTCCCGCTCCCCAGCACCGTTCCGGCGAGGCCGAAGTCGCACAGCACGACGCATCCGTCGGGACGCACCCGGACGTTGGAGGCCTTGATGTCCCCGTGGACCAGGCCGGCCTCGTGCAGCCAGCCCACGCCGTCGGCGATCTGACGCAGGATCGCCACCACCTCGCCCGGGGGGCGCACACGGAGGACGGCGTCGACCACGAGGTCGACCCCGGAGACCAGCTCCATGCTGAAGATGAACGGCGGGCGGTCGGCGTACAGGTCGTAGAGCTGCACGAGGTGGGGATGGCGCAGGCCGCGGAGGACGCGGAACTCCCGCTTCAGCGCGTAGGCGGACTGGGGGTCCGAGCGCCTGAGCACCTTCACGGCGACCTCCCGCTCATACCGGCGGTCCTCCGCGGCGTAGACCACCCCGAACTCCCCGCGTCCGAGGCGACGGGAGATGACGTAGCGGTCGTGGAGCACCGTGCCCGCCTCGACGGGCTCGTCCCAGTTCAGAGTCGGCCCGACCACCGGAGTCCCACCTGAACTGACGTCGGCCATCGGTGTCCTATGGTAGCCGATCAGCCGCTCCGGTCTGCGCGATATAGGAGAGAATGGTCCCCGAACGACGCCTCCGCGACGAGATGCTCAAGATTGGGCATCTCTGCTACGAACGTCACCTCCTGGTGTCGCTCGACGGCAACCTCTCGACCCTGCTCTCCGACAACGAGGTGCTCTGCACCCGGGCGGGGTGTCACAAGGGCTTTCTGGTGGACGACGACCTCATCGTCGTCGACCGGAAGGGCCGCAAGCTGCGCGGGAGCGGCTCGCCGACCTCCGAGGTGTACATGCACCTCGCGTGCTACGACGAGCGGCCCGACATCCGCGCCGTCGTCCACACCCATCCCCCCATCTCGATCGCATTCACCATCGCCAACGTCTCCATGGCGCGATGCGTGCTCCCGGAGGTCGTGCTCACCCTCGGCACGGTGCCGACGGTGGCCTACGAGACCACCGGCACGCACGATCTCGCGGACAAGATCCGCCCCTACGTCCGCGAGCACGACGCGATCCTGATGGACCGGCACGGCGCCGTCTGCCTCGGGAAGGACCTCTTCACCGCGTTCTGCAACCTCGAGACCATGGAGCACACCGCGCTCATCACCAAGACCGCGCGGGACATGGGTTTTGTGAAGGAGCTCGACCCCGCCGAAGCGGTGAAGCTCCGGTCGATGGGCCTCAAGCGCTACGGGGGCCCGCCCGCCGCCGTCGCCCGCGCCGACGAGGCCGGGGCCGATCTCCCGGCCGCGTGCACCGGCTGTTCGGGCTGCGCCAACCCGTCCCCCAGCGGCATCGCGCCGCAGTCGGGGCTGAAGATGGCCCGCGTGAGCGAACGGCCCACCAAGACGCACCCCCTCGTCGAGCAGGCGCTGGTCACCGAGGTGCTGCGCGCGCTCGGCGGGCGCGGATGATCACCGCCCCGGCCAGCCATCCCCAGCCGACCGGCCGCCCGGACGCACACCCGCACGCCGCCGGCGCCTCTGCCGTCACCGGGGCGTAGGCGAAGCTCCCGTCCCCGTTCAGGGTCGTCACCGCCATACGGTACGCGCCATCGGGGATCTCGGGCCCCCAGGCGCCCCCCGGCACCGCGTAGGTCGCGACCACCTCTCCCGTCACTTCGATGGGACCGACGCCCTCGGGGACCGCGTAGTAGAACGTGCCCAGGCGACCCCGGACGTCCTCCACCCCCGCTGCTTCCACCGGCGCGTAGGTCGGCGGCGTGTAGATCGCCGACTCACGGAGCCCCTCGGCGGCGTACGCCCCGCTCATCCCCGCGATCACCTCGGAGAACGGCCGCTCGGCTACCCCTGCGAGGACCTCCTCCCACGGCGCGCCATCGTGCTCCCACCACGCCCGTGCGAAGGCGTCACCCGATACCGCGGCCTCCAACCACGCGTTCAGCAACACCATGCCGTACACGTGGCCCGGGTCGGGGCTGTCGAAGGCGACCGCCGGATCCGCCGCGTACCACCAGGTCGAGAGGGCGTACATGTCGAGGTCCGGAGCGCCCCGCTCCGCCATCCACTCCGCCGACGCCTCCCAGTACCAGGACTCGGCGAGGTCCACCTCCCACGCCCGGATCCCGAACTGGACCGCGTGCCCGAACTCGTGCACCGCGACGGACAGCGCGTAGTCGGGGCGGTCGGCCTCCTCGTAGCCGGGGTCCAGGTAGATCACCGGGTACCCCTCCGGGTACGCCGCGCTGGCGTAGGTGGTGGTGTAGCCGGAGGCGCCCAGCTCGGGGTCGAGGACCACCCAGATCCGGTACCGATCGCTGCTGACCGGGGCAGGCCAGCCCTCTCCCCCGATCAACACCTCCCAGGCCGCCTCGAGCTGGGCGGAGAGCGCCTCGGCGCGGTCTGCCTCCACCGCGGGATCGTTCCACTGCACGGTGAAGTTGGCGGTGTCGATGTGGAAGGCGAAGTCCTCCCCGTAGGTGGCCTTCGCGGAGCCGGGGGGCGGGGCTCCAGCCACCGCGCCGACCCCGGGAGGCGGCACCACCATCCGCACATCCGACACCGCCCCGCCGGAACGGGCGGCGAACACGTCGGCGAGCAGGCAGTCCATTCCCACAGGGTAGCGCGGGCGTCGGCGCGACGCGCCCTACCCGAAGGGGCGATAGAGCCGGAGCGTGTACGCGCTCCGCGACCTCCCGCTCGCAAGGGTCGAGCTCCTCCCGGGGCCGACGCCGATCCAGCAGGTCGCCGACGACCTCTGGGTCAAGCGCGAGGACCTCGCCGGGACGGTCTACGGTGGCAACAAGGTCCGGAAGCTGGAGTACCTGCTCGGCGACGCCCTGGAGATCGGCGGCGACGTGCTCACCATGGGCGCCGTGGGCTCCCATCACGTGCTCGCGACCGGCGTCTACGGGAAGCAGGTGGGCGTGCGCGTCCACGGGGTGCTGTTCCCCCAGCCGGACAGCCCCCACGCGCGCGAGAACGCCCGGGCCATCCACGCCTGGTGCGAGCAGGTCTGGGTGGCGGGGAGCCGCGCCGAGCTACCGTTCGTGTGGGCCAAGGCGCGGACGGCGCTCCGGTCCTTCGGAGGTTTTCCTCCCGTCACGGTGCCGATGGGCGGCTCGAACGCCCTCGGATGCGTGGGCTGGATCGGCGCCGGGCTCGAGATCGCGGAGCAGATCGCCGGCGGTGTGCTGCCGCTGCCCGATCGGGTGGTCGTCCCCCTCGGGAGCGGCGGGACGGTGGCCGGACTGGTGCTCGGTCTGAAGGCCGCAGGACTGGACCTGGAGGTGGTGGCGGTGCGCGTCGTCCCCGCCCTCACGGCGCACCGGGTGTCGCTCGGGCTCTTGATGAACCGCACGCTGACGCGTCTGCGCCCTTTGGGCTTCCCCCGCGTGGACACCGGGCGCCTGCGCATCGTGGGCCGGCAATACGGGGACGGCTACGGCGCGCCGACGCCGGCTGGCGAAGCCGCGATCGCCACCGCCCGGACGTGGGGGCTGTCCCTGGAGAGCACGTACAGCGGAAAGGCGCTGGCCGAAGTGCTCGCCAGCCGGGGCCCGAAGACGCTGTTCATCAACACCGTGTCCTCCCGCCCCATGGCCCCGCTGTTGGCGACGGCGCTGGACGACGTGCCCCAGGCGCTCCGCGGGCTGCTGCAGTGAAGACCGGAGCCCTCATCCGGCGCTTCGCGCCACGTTCTCCCGCGGGAGAAGGGAACGGCAAAACGCCTACAAATCCCCCGTCGCCGCGAGCAGATCGATGGCGCTGGTGTCGGCCGTCATCCGCTCGGTGAGGGCCGCGATGCGCGATGCCTCGAGCCCCAGGCGGGCATCCTCGACCTCGAGGTATGAGAGCGCGCCCGCGCCGAAGGCCGCTTCGGCGAGGCGGAAGTTCTCCTCGGCCAGGGCGATCTCGGTGGCGACGGCGGCGACGGCGGCCTGCGCGCGACCATGCTGCTCCCAGAGGCCCCGCACCTGCTCCTCCGTCTTCTCGCGGAGCAGCACGCCGTAGGTTTCGGCCTGCCGGGCCTGGCTGGCCGCCTCGTTGGACTTGGCGACACGGTACCCGCCGTCCCACAACGTCCAGTTGGCGTTGACCACCACCAACCACGTGTAGGGCTCCCCCGAGAACCCGGTGTTCTGCGACCACGCCTCGGTGAAGCGGCCGTCCACCGTGGGCAGCCACCCCAGGTTGCGCGCCCTCAGCTCGTTCCGGGCGGCCAGGGCCTGCAGGTCGGCGGCCTCGATGTCGGGGCGTTGGGCCAGCGCCCGGGTGATCGCCTCTTCGGCCCCGGCGTAGGGGAGGGTCCGGGGCTCGGGGGCGGCGAGGTCGGAGTCAGCCGGGAGCCCGGTGAGCCGCGCGAAGGCCTGTTCGGCCATCACGACGTTCTCGTGCGCCTGGGCGCGTTGGCGCAGCGCCCGTGCGACGCCCAGCTCGGCCTGGAGCTTCACCGTCGGCGCCGCCGTCCCCACCGAGGTCGTCACCACCGCCATCTTCAGATGGCCCTGCGCGTTCTCGAGCGCCTGGGTGGCCACCTTCTCCCCCTCGCGCGCCGCGAGCACGCCCCAGTAGGCCTTGGCGATGCCGGCGCGAAGCTCGGCCCGTTTGGCCTGCTCGGTGGCGCGCGCGGCCTTCACCACCTGCGACGCCCCGTTCAGCAGAGGGAGGGAGTCGGCGCTGAAGATCGGCTGGATGACGCTCACGTTCCAGTCGAAGAAGGCCTGCTTCTGGATGACGATGGGCTCGGGTTCGGCGAACTCGACGCCGAAGGCGGCCAACTGCTCGGCGGACTCCGGGGTCAAGAAGGAGGCGAAGTCGAAGGCGAGCTCGATGGGGCGCTGGTTGTAGGTGTAGTTCGCGCCAGCGACGATCTTGGGCTGCACCAACGACCACGCCTGACCGCGCATGGTCTCGGCGGCGACCGTCTGCTCCCTGAGCAGCGCGAGCTCGCGACTGCCGGACTCGGCCGCGGTCCAGGCGTCTTCGAGGGAGAGAGCGGCAGCGACGGCGACGGCGGAGAGCAGCATTTACTTCTCGGGAGACGACGGGGGACTATGTTCAGCGAGATGTTGTTGTCGCTGCTCGTGGCGTGCTTTGACCCGTTGCCGGTGCCGGCGGGACAGTGCGCGCTCACGACGACGCTCAAGATGCACACCGAAGACGGAGCGACCATCGCTCTCCATCACCATCCCGGTCGAGGCCGTCCGGTCCTCCTGGTGCACGGCGTCTCCTCCAACTACCGCTTCTTCGATCTCGACGCCGAGCACTCCCTGGCGGTGTGGCTCGCCGCCCGCGATCACGACGTGTGGCTGCTCGACCTCCGCGGGCACGGCGCCGCGCTGGACGACCTCGCCGGCGACCGCCAGTTCTACGGCTGGACGCTGGACGACTACGGCAAGCACGACGTCGCCACTGCGGTCAACTGGATCAAGGCAGTGACCGGGGCCCCGAAGATCGACTACGTCGGCCACTCCATGGGCGGCATGGTGGGCACCATCTACGCGCAGTCGGGCGGGGAGGCGAACCTCTCCACCTTCGTCGCGCTGGGTAGCCCCGCCGAGTTCGACCCGAACGACCCGCTCGCCCGTCTGGGCAGCGCCGCGCTCCGCAGCGGCGGCAGCGCCCTGCTCTGGGTCGAAAGCCCGGCCTTCTCGGCGATCACCGCCGATCTGGGCGGCCGCGTCCCGGGGCGGCCCCAGGAGCTGCTCTACAACCCCCAGAACTTCGCTGCCACCACCATCGATCGGATGCTGCGCGCGGTGGTGAGCCCGATGTCCCGCGACGAGATGCGCCACCTCGGCAACATGCTCGCGCGGGGCCGGTTCGAGAGCGCGGACGGCACCGTGGACTACCGGGCCGGCCTGTCCGACCTCCGGGTTCCGACGCTGGCGATCGGCGGCGCCGGCGACCAGATCGTGCCCTCTGCCCGGGTGCGCCCCTACGCCACCGCCGTGGCGGGCGAAGCGAAGTGGATCGAGGCGGGGACGGCGACCGGCATGGACGCCGACTACGGTCACCTCGACCTCGGCCTGGGCGAGCGCGCGCCGGACGAGATCTTCCCCGAGATCGCCGCGTGGTTGAGCGCCCACCCGTGATCACCCTGCTGTTGCTCGGGTGCGCGGAGGACAAGGACTACTCCTCCTACGATCGAGACGAGGACGCGCTGATCGTCGAGGCCCGTCAGCGGCTGAGCGGCACGGAGACCCCGGCCCTGGGCGGGGCGGTGGTGCAGCCCTTTCCCGGGCCCGGCGTCGCCCTCGGGGACCTGGACGGAGACGGCTACCTCGACCTCGTCCTGGCAGCGGGCACCCCCCAGAGCGTGGTGTTTCGCAACGACGGCACCGGTACCCTGGCGGCCGACGCCGAGTTCACCGCCGACGGTGGCGCGCTCCCCGGCGCCAACTCCGTCGCCGTCGCCGACCTCGAGGGAGACGGCGACTACGACCTGTTCCTGGGCACGCCGGACGACGATCGCCTGCTGATCAACGACGGGAGCGGCGCGTTCACCTCGGTCGTGCTCTCCGCCGAGGGGCACTCCACCACGTCGGCGCTGTTCGCCGACCTGGACGGGGACGGCGACCTCGATCTGCTCTGCACCCGCCACTCGTGGCCGGTCGACCTGCGGCTCATCGCCAGCGGCGCCCCCACCGAAGACCCCTCCACGCTCTACATGAACGTCGACGGCACCTGGGTGGAGGACCCGGATCGACTCCCGTTCGAGGCGCGAAAACTCTACGCCCACCACGGGGCGGTGGTGGACGCCGACGCCGACGGGGACCTGGACCTCTACCTGGCCTCCGACTGGGGCCTGTGGAACGGGCCCAACACCCTGCTCGACAACGACGGCTTCGGCTTCTTCCGCCTCGTGGAGGGCACCGGCCTCGAGGTGGAGATGTCGGCGCGCGGCATCGCCGCCGGCGACATCGGCTTCGACGCGGTGTCCGACTTCTACCTGTCCGGCATCGGCTCGCCGGCGCTGCTCGAGTCGGTGGACGACGTCACCTGGCTCGACCAGACCGCCGGCCACCGGGTCAACGTCCCGCCCGACGCCACCCACGCCACCTCCTGGGGCACCACCGCCGTCGACGTCGACGGGGACGGCCTCCTCGATCTCGCCCTCACCTACGGCAAGCTCTTCATCGCTCCGGATTTCGGGGACGGCGACGCCTACGAGGCCTACCTGGGCCCCGACCCCGAGGCCCAGGCCGACGTGCTGTTGGTGAACAACACCAACGGCCGGTTCCGGAACGTCTCGGACACCGTCGGCTTCAACCTCACCACCATCACCAAGTCGGTGGCCGTCGGCGACCTCGATCGGGACGGCCGGCCCGACCTCGTCACCGCCGGGTACGAGGACCTCACGCTGGTCCCGTTCGCGCAGGTCTGGCACGTGGATGGCGGCTGGGGTCCTGGCGTCACCGTGCAGTTCGCGGGTCCCACCCCCATCGGTGCCCGCGTCGACGTGACCGCCGACAGCGACGTCGCCGTCCGCTGGCTCACGCCATCGACCAGCTACGCCTCGTCCGCCCCCGAGGTCTACCTGGGGACGCGAGACAGCGTCAGCGCCAGCAGCATCGTGGTCACCTGGCCGGACGGCCGCACCTCCGATCTCGGGGCGGTCGACGCCGGCGCGATCGCGGTCGCGGAGTAGCCCCCCGCGGTGAACCGGAGCGGCCAGGCGCTCACCGCGGGTCGTCGAGGTCGTTGTCCGGATCGAAGGGCGTCTCCGGTTTGAACCCGACCCGGAACCCGTTGATCAAGAAGCCCACGCCGACGATGAACACGGGGATCGAGATCAACTGGGAGGTGGTGAGGAAGCCGAAGTAGCCGACGCCGCGCACCTCGTCGCCGCGGAGCGACTCGTTGAACGGCCGCCAGATCGCGTAGAGCATGAGCATCGCCGCCATGACGTGGCCGTCGTAGCGCCGGAAGTGCCAGATGACGGAGGTGATGCCGAAGATGGCGAAGGCGGCGATGACCTCGTAGAGCTGGGTCGCGAGCACCGGGATGTCGTTGTGACCGACCCCGTGACGGGTGATCTCGATCAGGAAGGGCGCGTGAGGCATCACGTAGAGCTGACCGTGCGCCTGCGCGAAGGCCTCCGAGAAGAGGGCCGTCGCATCCGCGGGCAGGTCGACCTGCATGCCGTGGCAACAACCCGCCGAGAAACAGCCGATCCGCCCGAACGCGAGCCCCAGCATGACCACCGGCGAGATGAGGTCGGCGACCTTCAGGACCGGGATACCGCGCCGGCGGGCCAGCCACATCGCGGTGAACGACGCGAGGATGAGCCCCCCGTAGAACGCGAAGCCACCCTGCCAGATCTTGAAGAAGATCAGCGGGTTGGCGAAGAACTCGTCCGGCGTGGCCATCAGGAAGTGGAGCAGGCGCGCCCCGATGAGCCCGCTCACGATGGCGATGACGTAGACGCCCACCAGCTTGTCGGGGTCGATCCCCATCTTCCCCGCCCGCACCTGCGCGGTGAGCGCGGCGACGAAGAAGGCCAGCGTGATCATCAACCCCCACGTGTTGTAGGGGACGTCGCCCATCGACGTCTGCTGCGTGTAGAGGGTGGGGTACATCGGCGGCGGAGCATAATCGTTTCGATGGCCCCCCAACTGCTCGAACAGCTGCGCAGCGCCCGCCTGCACCTCCAGCGCCAGGGCACCGACGTGGACGGCGTGGTCCGCGACAACCTCGGCTTGCACTCGACCGACTACTGGTCTCCTTATGTCTCGGCGTGGGCACGCCTCCCCGCCCTCGACGCGGCGGCCCTGTACCGCCGGCTGAACTCGGGGCGCGGGCTGGTCCGCATCAACTGTTTCCGGACCACCGTGCACCTGGTCCGCGTCGAGGACCTCCCGCTCCTCGTCGCCGCGACCGGCGAGGCGGCCGCCACCATCGGTCGGAGGAGCCCCACGCTCCGGAGCCTCTCCGGCACCGAAGTCCGCGCCGGGCTCGACCGCGTCTGCGCCGCCCTCGCCGACGGACCCCGCGGCACCAACGAGCTGAAGGCCGCCCTCCCCGACCTTGCCGCGAACCTCCGGGACTGGCTCCGCACCGCGATGGGCGAAGGAGAGGTGATTCGCGCCGACGCCCCCCACGCCCGCAGCAACCGCTCCCGTTACGCGCTGACCCGCGCCTGGGTGCCCGGCTACGCCGGCCCCGACCGCCCTCCCGCCGACGCCCGCGCCGAGGTCCTGCGGCGCGCCGTGCACGCGTTCGGCCCCCTCACGGAGGCCGACCTCGCGTGGTGGCTTCCCGCCACGAGAGCCGAGGTCAAACGCGCACTCGCGTCGATGGGGACCGCCGCGGCGCACCTGGACGTGGACGGCACCCGCTACTGGTACGCCACCCCCCTCGCGGACGTCCCGGCCCCCCCGCGCGCGGAGCAGGGCGCGTGGCTACTCCCCTACGAGGACGGCCTCCTCAAGGGCTACCAGGAGCGCGCCTGGTGCCTGGAGCCCGGGCTCAAGGACGTGCTGTTTCCCTACAACATCCCCCACTACTACCCGCCGGACGGGGTGGGCCCACCACCCGGGCCGAAGGGCGGGGTCAACAACTCCGGGGAGGCGCGGCCGTCGATCTGGTGGGGCGGGCGCGCGGTGGGCCGGTGGGAGGAGCGCGACGGCAACGTCCTGTTCCGCATCCACGCCGACGTGGGGGCCGATGCGACCAGGGCCATCGAGGCGGAGCTGGCCCGGCTGGAGGCGTTTCTGGCGACGGAGCTGGGGCCCATTTCGTAGGGGGCCTTGACGCCCCTCGGCTGACGGACGTCCGTCACCCCCCGACGGACGTCCGTCACCCACACCAGGAATTCCCCGCGTCGGTCCGATGGCACGCCCCTTGCTCCGGGGCCGGCATGCCGCCCCGCGAAGACTACCTCCTCAACGGCGCCCACGACCTGGGCGACTCCGACCTCCTCGCGTTGGTGCTCGGCACGGGCGTTCGGGGCCAATCCGCACGCACCATCGCGTTCTCGATGCTCGAGGAGTTCGGGTCCACGCTCGCCCTGGCGCAGGCTCCGCCGGCCGCCCTGGCCCGGGTCCGTGGCGTGGGCGACGCGCGTGCCGTGCGCCTCCACGCGGCGCTGCAGCTGGGCCTCCGGACCGGTCGCGGCGGGCTCCCCCCGAGCGGCCCCGTGACCCGACCCGACGCTGCCGCCGCCTTGCTGGTCCCCCGCTTCCGGGGTCTCGCGGTCGAGGAGGTGCACGCCCTCTACCTGGACCGTCGCGCCCGACCCGTCGCGGCGCGGCGCCTGTCGGTCGGCACCGACTCCTACGCCGTGCTCGAACCAGCCATGGTGCTCCGCCCCGCCGTCCAGGTCGGCGCCCACCAGATCATCCTCGCCCACAACCACCCCAGCGGGGATCCGGAGCCCAGCGCCGAGGACTTCTCCCTCACCGACCGGGTGTCCCGGGCCGCCCAGACCCTTCATGTGAGCCTGGCCGATCACCTCGTGATCGCCGGGGACCGCTGGGTGAGCATCGCCAGTCGGCGGGCGCTCGCGTGACCGACCTACCCGTCCACGCCCCACTTGCGGAGCTTGTAGAGCAACGACGACCGCGGCACGCCCAACATCTTCGCGGCCTGGCTGCGGTTCTGGCCGCACTTCTTCAATGCGTCCAGCACGATGTCCCGCTCGGCATCCTCGATGACGCTGCGGGTGCTGGACTCGCCCGCGGCGAGTGGATCCATCTCGAGCGGATTGAACACGAGGGCGTCGACGTCGATGACCGGTCCGGTCAGCACGAAGGCCCGGGTGAGCACGTTTCGCAGCTCGCGGGCGTTGCCGGGCCAGTTGTGGGCTCGGAGCACGGCCATCGCGTCGGGGGTGATCCGGATGTTGCGGTGGATGCGCTCGGCGATCACCTCGGCCAGCAACGGCATGTCCTCGGGGCGCTCCCGCAAGGGCGGGAGCCGCACGGCCAGCACCGCGAGGCGGAAGTACAGGTCCCCCCGGAAGCCGCCCTTCTTGACCTCCTCGATGAGGTTCCGGTTCGTCGCCGCCACCAGCCGTACGTCGGGGAAGGTCGGGTCCGTGGCACCGACCCGGCGCACCTCCCCAGACTCCAGCGCGCGCAGCAACTTTGCCTGGGCCGCTTCGGGAAGCTCGCCGATCTCGTCGAGGAAGAGCGTGCCGCCGTGCGCGCGGTGGAATGCCCCGTCGCGCCGCTCGGAAGCCCCGGTGAACGCGCCCTTCTCGTGCCCGAAGAGCTCCGATTCGAACAGGGTCGGGCTGATCGCGCCGCAGTTCAGCGCCACGAACGGCGCGCCGGCCCGCGGCGAGGCGTCGTGTACCCCGCGCGCGGCCAGCTCCTTGCCCGTACCGGACTCGCCGAGCAGCAGCACGGGGGCGTGGTGGGCGGCGATGCGTCGCAGCATGCCGAACGCGCGCTGCATCGCCTCCCCGGAACCGACCATCTCGCCGAACTTGTCGGCGCGCGGCGCCTCGGACCGGGTGTCCCAGGTCACGCTGAACTCCGTGGACCCGGCCCGGATGTCCTCCCCGGGGAGGACGGGCAGCGTGTCCCGCACGCGCGTGGCGCCCAGGAAGGCCGCGCCCTCGCCCGGCTCCACCATGGTCCGACCGCTGTTGAGCCGCACGATCACGTGGTCCTTGACCAACCCCGGGTCCGGCAGCACCACCTTGCTGTCCGCGCCGCCGACCGACACCCGGCTCCCCTTCAACCGAAACCGCAGCCCCTCCCCCGGCCCCCTGAGCACGGTGAGCCAGGCCTCCGCGACCGCGAGCTCCTCGCCGGCGTCCACGAGCTCCTCGTCCCGACGCTCGGGCTGGGCGACCTCGGTGGGCGGCGCGTACTCGTCCCCCTTGAGGTCCACCACCGCGGTGAACGGGCCGATCCGGATGCGGTCCCGGTCGGCGAGCAGGGCCCGCTGCACCCGCTCGCCGTTTCGGAAGGTGCCGTTGCTGGATCGATCGGTCAGCTCGTACCCTCCGTCGCGGAGGTCGATCACGCAGTGGGAGCGGCTCACCTCGTCGTCAGGGAGCACCACGTCGCAGTCGTGTACCCGGCCGATGCGGGTGCGGGTGTTTCGGAGGCGGACGACGAACAGCGCGACGTCGTCGTCGGCCGCCGCCCCGCGAAAGAACAAGAGCCGCGCCGGCTGGGGCTGCATCGTCGGTGGTCCTCAGCGCCTGCCCTTGTGGGCAGCGACAGGCTTGGGTTCGATGTCCTCAGGGTACACCGCGTGTACCTCCTTCCGGAACGCCTCGAACCGGCCCTCGATGATGGAGGTCCGCATCCGGTCCATGAACGACGAGAACCACGAGAGGTTGTGGATGGTGGACAGCGTGGAGCCGAGCACCTCGCTCACCCGGAAGAGGTGGTGCAGGTACGCCCGGGAGAAGGTCCGACAGGTGTAGCAGGAGCACTTGGTGTCGGGCGGGTAGAGGTCCTTCCGGAAGCGCGCGTCGGTGAGGCGGATGCGCCCCGAGGTGGTGTAGAGCACCCCGCTGCGGGCGTGCCGCGTGGCGACGACGCAGTCGAACATGTCGACGCCGCGCGCGACGCCTTCGACGAGGTCCAGGGGCTTGCCGACGCCCATCAGGTAGCGGGCGTGGGTCGGGCTCAAGTGCGGCATGGTGACGTCGAGCACGTCGCACATGTTGGCGTGCCCCTCGCCGACCGAGAGCCCCCCGATGGCGTACCCGTCGAAGCCGATCTCGTGGATCTCCTCGGCCGAGCGTTTGCGCAGCTCGGGCCAGAACCCCCCCTGCACGATCCCGAACAACGACTGGTCGGGCCGGGTGTGGGCGTCCTTGGATCGGCGCTCCCACCGGGTGGTGCGCCCCACGCTCTTCTCGGCGTACCCGCGCTCCGCGCCGAACGGCAGGCACTCGTCGAACACCATCGCGATGTCCGCGCCGAGGGCCTGCTGAATCTCCATCGAACGTTCGGGAGACAGGAAGGTGCGCTGCCCGTCGACCTCGTAGGTGAAGTTGACCCCCTCCTCGGTGACCTCCTTCTTGTCGAGCGAGAACACCTGGAATCCGCCCGAGTCCGTGAGGATCGGGAGGTCTACCGCCATGAACTTGTGCAGACCCCCCGCCTTCTGCACCAGCGCCTCACCGGGCCGCTGGGAGAGGTGGTAGGTGTTCGCGAGGATGATCTGACTCCCCGTGTCGGCGAGATGCAGAGGGGAGACCGTCCGAATCGCCGCCTGCGTCCCGACCGGCATGAACGTGGGGGTGCGGACCTCGGCGCGTCGCAGGCGGAGCACGCCCGCGCGCGCGCCCTTCGGGTCCCCCGCGACAAGATCAAACGGCGCAGGACAGCTCATCCAAGAACTCCGGGGCTACACACTACCGCGTTGTCGCAACGAGGGCGCCCGCGGCGTTGCTTTCGCTTTCCTCAGCGGACTACACTCCGTCTTCCCTCAGCAGGACTCCCTCAGCATGGCCAGCGGCTCCCGCGCCCGTCCGACGAGCTTCCCCCCGGGAATGCACCTATCGGACTATTACAAGGTCGAGGGGTTGATCCGGCTCGCCGAAGGGCGGATGTACTACCTGGTGAACGACAACCGGCCCGACCGGTCGAAGCGCCGGTGCTGGGACTGCGGGAACGAGGACAACCCCAACGATCCGTCCACGAACTGCACGAGCTGCGGCGCGCCGCTCGCGGTGCGGCGTTTCCTGCTCTCTTCCCGATGGGACCGCGTCGGGTTCGACGCCTACCTCACCTTCTTCCAGAAGCAGGTGAATCACCCGGCGCTGCTGTCGCCGTGCGACGTGTTCCCCTTCCCGGAGGAGAACCCGACCCAGGTCTGCTCGGTGGTGCCGTACCACGGCGAATCCCTGATGCTCGACGAAGCATCCCCCCTGCCGATCGACCGCGTCGTGGCCTTCGCCGGTCGGGCCGCGGGCATGCTGGGGATGCTCTGCTACAACGGGGTGCGCCTCGCATCGCTGCACCGGGCGAACTTCCTGATCCGCCCCAACGGCGAGATCCTGCTGTACGACCCGGAGGTCGCGCTGGTCCAGGACCAGACGCTGCCCGCCGAAGAGGCCGCGGCGATGGTCGCCCAGATGGGCGAGCTGCTCCGCCGTTACACGCCCATCGAAGAGTCCACCTGGCAGGCGTTCTTCCACCGCGGCGAGTCCGGGGAGTTCGCGACCCCCGGGGACTTCGGTCGCACCCTGGTCCAGGTCGCCCGCTCCGAGTCGGTCCCCAAGCCCACCACGCGCCACGCCGGCATGACCGACGTGGGGCTGATGCGGATGCTCAACGAGGACAACTGGGCGTGGGCGCGGCTGGGCGGCTCGGTGGAGCTCTTCGCGGTCGCCGACGGCATGGGCGGCCACGATGCGGGAGAGGTCGCGAGCAAGATGGCGGTAGAAACGCTCATGTCGGTGTCGGGCGAACGCCTGAAGCCGGTCGTGGGCAGCGCGCCGCCGGAGCTCCTCGAAGAGATCCTCGGAGACGCGTTCCAGGAAGCCAACAACACGGTGAAGGGGACCGCCGAGGCGCGCGGGAGCGACATGGGCACCACGCTCGTGACCTGCGCGATCGTGGACAACCGCGTGTCCTTCTGGGCCAACGTGGGGGACTCCCGCGGCTACCTCATGCGCAACGGCGTGCTGCACCAGGTCACCAAGGACCACTCTCTCGTGGCCCGGTGGGTGGAGCAGGGCCGGCTGACCCCCGAGGAAGCCCGTCACCATCACCACTCCAACATCCTGCTCCGGACCGTGGGCACCGAGCGGAACGTCGAGATCGAGATGCGGCGGGTGGATCTCGAGCCCGGGGATCGCATCATCCTCTGCTCGGACGGGCTCTGGGGAGAGGTCGACGACGCCGACATCGAAGCCTACGTGAACCAGCACGACGACAACCGCGCCCTCTCACGGGAGCTGGTCCGGGCCGCTCACATGAGCGGCGGGAAGGACAACGTCACCGTCGTCGTCATCTCCATCCCCATGGAGAAACGCGCGGGGTCGGCAGCCACCGCCCCGAGCTGAACCGCAGCCTGCTAGCCCTTCAGGAAGGGCAGAATCAGCGCGTCGACCGAGGCTTCGATCTCCGGACCCGGGACGCCGATCGCGTCGATCACGCCGTCCCCGTCGATCACGAAGGTCATGGGGAAGGTGAGGACGCCGTACCGGTCGACCACGATCTGGTGGTTGTCGCGGAGCACCGGGAAGTCGAGCTTCTGGCCCTCCACCCAATCGGACACGCTGGCGAGGTCGCCGTCGTCCACCAGGACCGCGATGAAGCGGGCTCCGCGATTCGCGAACCGGCGGTGCAGCCGGTTGAGCGCCGCGAGGTGGGCCTCGCCGCCCGACATGCGGAGGAAGTGCACCACCACCACCGACGCCGGGAACCCGGGGAGCACGCCCGTGAAGTCGGCGAGGGCCACGTGCGGCCTCGCCACCGCGCGCATCGCGGCGTCCTCGTTCAGGGCAGGGAGCGAGAACAACAGGGCCGTGTCGCCCACTTTGAGCGAGGGCGCCGGGTAGGACTGGGCGGAAGCGGCGGCGACGAGCAGGGCCAGCAAGGGGGTCATGAAGCTCCCGAAGGGACGAGGAACCTACTCCGCCACCGGCGGCGCCGACAGGCGGACGCGCGAATGCAGACGCGACGCGGGCGCTGCGCGTTACCCAAGCCCGCGAGGTAGGCATTGATGGTCCCCCCCAGCGTGCTCCCGCTGTTCGAAGCAGCTCGGGCCGCCGGCGGACGCGCGCTGCTGGTCGGCGGCACGGTTCGCGACGCGCTGCGGGGCAACCCCTCGAAGGACCTCGACATCGAAGTCCACGGCATCGAAGTCGACACGCTTCTCCAGCTCCTGCGCGGGTTCGGACCCGTCAACGAAGTCGGTCGCAGCTTCGGCGTTCTGAAGCTCCGACGCGGGAACCACGATCTGGACGTGAGTCTGCCGCGGCGCGACTCACGCGTGGGCACCGGTCACCGGGGCATCCGCGCCGACGCGGACCCACACCTGGGGGTGGTCGAGGCGGCCCGGCGGCGCGACCTGACCGTGAACGCGATCGCCTACGATCCGCTCACCGGCGCCTTCGAGGACCCCTTCGACGGCCGGGGGGACCTTGCCCGCGGGGTCCTGCGGGCCGTGGACGCGCGCACCTTCGGCGAAGACCCCCTTCGGGCCCTGCGGGTGGCGCAGTTCGCCGCGCGTTTCGGCTACCGCGTGGACCCTCCGCTCCTGGAGCTCTGCCGCGCCATGCCCCTGGCCGAGCTCCCGGCCGAGCGCATCCGGGGGGAGGTGGAGAAGCTGCTGCTCCGGGGTGATCCGCCGTCGGTCGGCTGGGAGGTGGCCCGCGAGATGGGGGCCTGGAAGAAGGTCCTCCCCGAGTGGGATCGGCTCCCGGAGGGACTGGATCGCGTGGCCGCAGCCCCGGTGACGCCCGCTCCGCGCCGGCTCGCCCTGATGCTGGCCGCAGCGTGCGGCGGGGGCGGGGTGCCGGAGGCGGTCTCGGTGCTCGACCGACTCTGGGTGCACCGGATCGACGGCTACCGGGTCCGGGAGCAGGTCCTGTTTCTGGTCGGGCACCGGCACGACCACGTCGACACCGACACGGCGTGCCTCCGCCTGGCCGACGAAGGCGAGCTCGCCCTGCTCGCGATCCTCCGCGACGACGCTGCGCTCGCGGACCGTGCCGCCCGCCTGGGCGTGAGCCACACGCCGCTCCCCGCGCTCGCGCAAGGGCGCGACCTGGCACGGATCGGCATCGAGCAGGGCCCGGAGATGGGGCGCTGGTTGGCTCTGGTCCGCGAGGCTCAGCTGTCCGGGCAGCTGCACTCCACCGAGGAAGCGATCGAATGGGTGCGGGGTCGCATGTCGGCTGGCGGATTCCCGTGACATATTGCCCCTCGATGCTTCTCCTCGCCCTTGCCCTGCTCTCCTTCGCTCCGTTCGCCCAGGCCGCGCCCGGCGCGGCTCCCGCCACGACGTCGGCTCCGGCCACCACGCCGGTTCCGCCCGCCACCCCGGCCCCCGCCGCCACGCAGGCCGCGCCCGCCGCCGCGTCGACCAGCGCCGAGGCGAAGAACGCCGCCGGCGTCTCGGTTTCGGCGGACCTGCGCCCGAGCTACCTCGCCGGGTTCCCGGTCCTGGTGAACGTGACGGTCACCAACACCACCGCGACCGTCCAGACCTTCCCCAACCTGGCGGCCCGAACGCACCTCGTGCATTTCACGACGGTCGGCCCCAAGGGGAAGAGCGAACGGCACACCACCCCGCCGGACGTGGAGCCGACGGCGACGTGGACCATCCCGCCCGGATCGTCCCAGCGGGTGCTGCTGGAGGTCCCCTCGTCCGCGGCGTGGGCCGCCGGCGTCTACCGCATCCAGATTTCGGTGGTGGATCCGGCAGGTACCGTCGCGCTCCCCGAACGGAAGGCGGTGCTCGCCGCCGCGACGCCCGTGGCTGGCTCGCCGGTGTGGGAGCCGGCCATCGCCACCAACGTCGGCACGATGTTCCCGTGGCTCAACCAATCGGCGACCGGCTTCGACCTGTTCCTCATGAGCTTCGACGGCAAGGCCCCCAAGCGGGTGGTGGCGCAGTACGCGCTCACCTCGCTCGCCTCCCGGGTGGAGCCCATCCTCGCCCGCTCCCGCCCCACGGACGCGCAGTCACGCCCGGTCTACTGGCTGTCGAACGACAACACCCTCTCCGTGGGCCTCCTCGAAGTGACGCGCCTCGACGGTCCGGTCCGCTCCTACAGCCTTCCCTACCCCAAGGTCGAGCTGCTCGACCGCGGCGCCGTCGACGCCCAGGGCGGGCTGGTGGTGCCGGTCTGGATCCCCAACCCCACCGGAACCGGCGGCACCCTGCGCGCCTGGTGCGTGAGCGCCCGCGGTCAGCAGTTGGCCCGCCAGGTCGCCGTCTACCCCCGCAAGCCCACCCTCACGGCGACGGCGGTGGACGCAGGCTCGGGGCTCGTGCTCGCCGTCTCCACCGGCGACGGCATCGACCTCTACCGCATCGACGCCACCACCGCCGCCGAGCTCCCGCCCGCCGCACGCCGCGTGTGGAAGCCCGAGAGCGGCTGGACCCCGCGCCGCCTCGCGTTCGATGTCTTGCCGGACTCCGGCAACAAGCCGGGCGGCCTGTCCATGCTCAGCGTGTTCACCCGCGTCAGCGATGGCGTCGCCACCCACCGCGCGCTGTTCACCGACCTCTCCGGCGACGTGCTCGCCGACAGCGGCGAGCGTCCCTGGCCGTTCCCCGGCGAAATCGTCGACCTGCTCCCCAACGGCTACGGGCCCTTCTACGTGCTGACCCGTAGCGGCGCCGACCTCACCTACGGGGCGCAGGGCGGCGTGACCTCGACGCTCAAGGGCGCCGGAGGCACCCTCTGGGCGTACGGCGAGGAAGTGTACCTACGGACCTTCGGCGGCGCCGGCGTCGTGCGCGACACCACCGTCGGCCCCCGGCAGCAGTGACGGACGAGGGCGGGCGCCCTCACCACGGACACCCCGGATGACGTCCCCACGCGCGTCGCACACGCGCGCGCGGTGACGCCCATGCCTACCCGTCGACGTGCTCGAAGCAGGGCGGGTTCTCGTCGTCGAGGTGCTCCGCACAGTACTCGTTCACCTTCTCGGCCCCGCGCTTGCAGTAGGCCTCTTCGATTCCCAAGAAGTAGTCGGAGCTGTTGCCCAGATCGTACTCGTTGTTGAACCAGCACTCGTCCGGACCGATCTGGGCGCTGTCGCAGTTGCCCTCGAACACGCCCACCGCGAAGTCGGCGATGCTGTCCTCGACCGGCAGCGAGAAGGTCTTGACCACGATGGTGAACGAGACGCCGGCGCGCTGATCGGTGTCGATGGTGCACCACTCGGGCGTTCCCCGACCGGAGTGCACGTTGGGAAGGTTGCTGTACCCGTACTGCTGGCACTCGTTGAACTGGATCTCGTGATCCTGGCCCGCATCGTCGGTGTAGATGGCGTCGAAATCGCCGATCTCCACGCCGGGGGACCCGTTGTAGTAGGCGGTCAACCCGCCCTCGAGATCGAGGTCGGCGTCGTCCCGGACGTTGTCGTCGTAGAGGAAGCCGCTGGCGTTGAGCTCGGCGGACTGCAACGCGCGCGTCCAGTAGACCGCCTCGGGGTCCAGGACGACGCAGACGTCGCCGCCGGTGCCGGTGAAGCTGAACGTGGCACCGCCGGTGACCGACGGGTCCGGGTCGGCGCCGAGCTGGCCGTAGACGATCTGCCCTTCGAGGTCCCCCGGGAAGATGCCCTCTGACGGAACTTCGTCGGTGGGGATGACGGGCAGCTCGCCGAGGTCCTGAATGGACGGGACATCGGTGACCTTGGGGCGGAATCCGCGACCGGTGGAGTCGCAACCGACGAGCCCGGCGAGGGTCAGGAGCAAGAGGCTGTTGCGCATGGTCTACTCCGCCAGGGACACGGTGAGATTGATCGTCGGCTCGTCGTCGGGGGACGTCATGACCGTCGTCCCGTCCGCCACCCAGTCTTCGACCCGGATGTAGTAGCTGGGCACGTTGGCCACGTCGGTGTAGGGCGCGCCCTCCCGGTACTGCTGGTCGTACTCCGTGAACAGGCGGCCGCCGTCGACATCGCAGGAGGCCATGACGCCGTTGTTCAACGGGCTGATCGGATCCACGGTGGGAGCGTCCATGAAGCCCCAGAGCGTCATGCCCTCGACGAAGGTCGTGCGGGGCATGAGGAAGGGCGCTTCGTAGTTGTCCCCGACCTCGACGAAGTCGAGGTCCCCGAGGAACGACATCTCCTTGTCGGAGGTGTAGTTGTAGTAGTCGTAGCAGCGCTGCTGGAACTCGCTGCCCGACCCCACGGGATTGCCGTGGTCGTCGAGGAGCGGCGTGGCCATCACGTTGTTGAAGTAGTCGATGATGGCGTTGTAGTCCTCGAAGCGCCCCGTGGTGACCTTACACGCCAGGAAGGCGTAGCAGGCGTAGTCGAAGCGTCCGATGGTCGTCGCGCCGTAGGGGAACGCGTTGCCCGGCTCACCACCGATGACCGGACCCATCGACGGGTACGGGTAGGTGAACGAGTCCAGGTCGATCCCCGAGTACGCACCGAGGTACACCGGCCCGAGCAAGCGGACGTCGGTGATCTCGGTCGTTCCGGTGACGTTCCCCGCGTCGTCCACCACCGGGACGGTGCGGGTCGCCGCGGCCTTGGGCAACACCACCTTGCCGGGGATGTCGATCTGCGCGAGGTTCTCCTGGTAGCACCCTGCCAGGAACGTGAAGAGCATGAGTCCGTGCATGGTGTCTCCTAGAACTCGTACTTCGCGCCGAGCTGGAACGAGATCGGGTCCTGGCGATAGAAGACCACGTACCGATTCTGCTGGCTGATGTACCCGGACGAGGTGCTGACCGGGTACCGGTTGTTGGTGATGTTGTCGACCTGGAGGGTCGCCGCGAGCTTGCCCTTGCGCACGGGGATCTCCTGCTGGGCCAGCACGCTGAGCTGCCAGTAGGGGCTCGACCGGGCGTAGGTCCCGAGGCGCTCCTTGAGGAGCGAGTAGTCGGACACCGTCAGGCCACCACCGGGGGAGTAGTAGTAGCGGCTGTACGGGGAGCCCGAGAAGTAGTACCCGCTGACGCCGACCTTGGTGGTCCACGGATCGTCCGGGAGGTCCCACGCCGCCGACAGCTTGACCTGGTGCCGCACGTCGGTGCCCAGGTTGCCGTAGTACAGGTCGATCTGGGCCGGGTTGGCGAGGGCCGCCGACGTCAGACTGTTCTGTACCCGGCCGCGGCTCACCACGTAGGAGTACGTGGTCAGCATCAGCCAGCGCTTGGCGAACTGCCGCTGGAGCGAGATGTCCGTCTGGTAGTAGTCGCGGAGCGCGATCGCCGGGGTGCGGAGCCGGAAGTACGCGTCGAGGGTGCCGTTGCCGGAGCCCACGATGGAGTAGCCGTCCTCGTCGTAGAGGAGGTTGGTCTCGTCGAGGACGTACACGTTGCGCGTGAACTTCCCGGTGAACTCCACGCCCGCCGCGATGTCGGCGAGGATCTCGCGCTGGGCGCCGATGCTGAACTCGTCGGAGTGCGGCACGGTGGTGTTGTCCCAGATCTGGGTCGTGTTCTCGGTGGTGTAGTCGCCGGTGTTGTACACCGCGTCCGACGTGTAGTTACCGAGGTACTCACCGTAGAAGATCTTGGCGCCGAGGCCCGACTGGGAGAGGTAGCTGGCCACGGACAGACGACCGGAGTCGTTGAACCGGCCGTACCCGCCGTAGATCTTCGTCTTCTCGTTGTTCCACGGGTCCCACACGGCGTACGCGCGGGGGCCGAAGATCCCGACGTCGATGATGGGCTCGCCACCGTCGTTCCGCTGCACCGCGCGGTCGTACCGGACGCCGTAGCGGAAGGTCAGGTTCTGGATGGGCTTCCAGACGTCCTGCACGAAGGCGCCGACGTGGTAGCCGGTGGCCTTGTACTGGTAGGCGCCGCTGTACTCGACCCAGTAGAAGTTCTGGAGGGTGTTGGGGTCGAAGGGGTTCAGGTAGAGGTCGAAGTACAGCAGGTTGCCGTTGTACCCCTGGACCTGGTCCCACACGAGGTAGTTGCCCTCGATGCCGGCCTTGAAGTCGTGCTTCCCGAGGAAGTCCACCTGGAGGAGGGAGAGCTTCGTCTCCGCGAAGTACCGGAAGCGGTCGTCGAAGTAGTAGGAGCCGTAGTTGTCGTCGTCATACGCGCCGTAGAGACCGACACGACCGGGGGTGTAGAAGTCGGTGTAGTTCTCCGGCTCGTCCGGCTGGCACGGGTTGTAGCCAGTGGTCTTGTCGTGGGTGCAGGGCACCGTGGCCTGCTCGATGAACGACTTCTGGTAGGAGACGATGGTCTCGAGGTTGGCCTCGGGGTTGATGAACCAGTTCCACTTCAGCGAGCTGGTGTAGCCACCCTGCGCCTGCCGGCCCTGCGAGTCCGGGTACGCCGTGGGGTACTGGGAGATGTTGTCGAACGTGCCGGGGTCCGACTGCAGCTGCCAGGTGAACCGGTGCGCCGAGGTCGGCTGCGCCGTCAGCTTGCCGAAGAAGCTGTGGTTGTCGATGTCGTAGGGGATCGTGACCCCGATGTTGGAGTACAGACCCTTGTTGTACTCGTACGAACCGAGGAACCAGACGCGGTCCTTGAGCAGCGGGCCGGAGATGACCATGCCGATCTGGGTGGACTGCCCGGTGCTGTCGAAGCCCGTGGGCGCGATCTCGTAGGCGTCTGACGCGTACCGGGAGTCCATCTTGGGACCCCAGTTCAAGTTCGAGTAGTAGCCACTGATCACGACCTCGAGCGTGTTGCCGCCCGACTTCGTGACGACCGACACGACAGCCCCGAGGCTCTCGCCGTACTCGGGGTCGTACCCGCCGGTGATGACCTGGATCTCTTCGATCGCGTCGAAGTTGAAGTTCAACGAGAAGGTGCCGGTGACGGGGTCGGTGATGTTGACGCCGTCGAGCATGAACGTGTTTTCGTTGGACGCCGCGCCACCCGAGTTCGGATTGCTGCCGCCGATGACGCCCGCCGTCTGGCCGACGACGCCCTGGTACGAACGACCAGAGGGGATGCGGGAGAGGAAGTCCTTGGTCAGCGTGCTGCCGCGGGACGCCGACTCGGTGTCGATCGTCTTCTTCTGCTCCTCGATGACGACGGTCTCACCGCCGTACTTCATCTCGACCGTGACCGTGGTGGTACGGCCGAGCGCCACCTGGATGTTCTCCTTGGTGACAGCGCCGAAGCCGGGCTTCTGCGAGAGAAGACGGTAGTCCTGGCCCGGCGGGAGCTCGGCGAAGGCGAACACGCCGTCCGAGTCCGACGTACGCTGTTGCGACCCGCCGATGAGCGACGGAGAACTCAACGTGAGCAGGGCGTCCGGGATCGCGAGGCCGCTGTCGTCGACAACCTGCCCCTTGATCTGGCCCGACGTCGCCGAAGCGAATGCGGTGCCCGGGAGGGCGAGGAAGGCGACGAGAATGCCGACCAGGCAAATCGTCAAGGTGCGAAGCCTCTTCATGCGCGGATTCCTACGAGAAGGTCCTGGCTGCAGCGGGGACGGCGGGGTTGAGGGCAATTCAGAACGGCAACGCATACTGGAGCCACGCACGGAAGTCAATTTGGTTTTTAGATACCTCCACGAACCCGGAGGGACCCTTGACGTGAACCACTCCGGGCGGGTAACGTCCCCCGCTCAGTTCATCCCCGAGGTTTTGATGCGCACCCTCGCCTCTCTCCTACTGGCCATCGGTCTGGCGACAGTCGCGCCCGCCCACGCCACCTCTCTCGCCAGCCTGACCGTCGATCAGATGACCGACGCGGCGGACTTCGTGGTGCGCGGCACCGTCACAAAGGTCTGGACGGAGCTCGACGCCGGCGGCCGCGTGTGGACGAAGGCGGCGGTGGATGTCCAGGAAACCTACAAGAACACCGCACCCGGCGGCCTCGTGGTCGAGTCCGCAGGCGGGATCTACGAGGATGTCATCACCGAAGTCGCGCATGCCGCCCGTTACTCCGTCGGGGAGGAGGTGGTCCTGTTCGTCTCGGAGAAGAGCCCGGGCCGGTACGGCACCGTCGCGATGTACGGCGGGAAGTACACGGTGCGGGTCAACCCGGCGGACGGGTCCGACATGGTGGTGCACTTCTCGGTGCCCTACGCCCAGACGTACGACGCCCGCTTCATCCCCCACCCCGCGCTGGGCTCCCGGGTCTCGGCGGACTCCCTCGTCGCCCAGGTGCGCGCCCGGGCGGCCCTCGGCTGGGACGGCCAACCCATCCCCGGCGCCAACCCGGACCACCTGCGGGCGATCAACAAGCTCCAGACGGGAGTGAAGTAGATGCTTACCACCCTGATCCTCCTCACCGCGGCTCCCGCGGTCGCCTGGGACCACACCGGCTTCGTCTGGCTCCCCGCGGATCAACCCCGTGAATGGTACATGGACGACGACGTGGAGGACTCCCTCCCCGAGGGCGCCCAGCTCACCGAGGTCCAGGCCGGCTGGGACGCATGGCACGCCGCCGAGTGTGCCGACATCAGCGACGAGTTCCAGAAGATCGACGACTACGGCACCCGGTCCACCTCGGACGGCCGGACCATCTTCTTCTGGGACGACCCCAGCAACGAGATCGAGGTCGGCGTGCTCGCGGTCTGCTACTCCGTGGGCTCCAGCGACCGGGCCGACGTGAACGGGAAGTCCTACACCGCCTTCGGCGACGCGGACATCGTGTTCAACGACAACGTCGACTGGGGCACGAAGGCCGACATCGACGCCGGCAACTGCGCCGGGGAGACCGACGTCCAGGGCGTCGCCACCCACGAGATCGGGCACTCCTGGGGCATGGCCCACTCCTGCGAGCAAGGGGAGAACTGCAGCGACGCCGATTTCCTCGAGGCCACGATGTACTGGTCGGTCTCCTCCTGCGACACCTCGCAGACCAGCCTCAACGTCGACGACATCGAAGGGATCACCGCCCTCTACGGGCCGTTCGCCACGTTCACCACGGCGCCCAACACCGCCGGCTCCACGGACCGCTACGGCGGCCTTCCCCTCGAGGTCTGCTTCGACATCACCTCCGAGACGCCGGTCTCCTCCGCGAGCTGGAACTTCGGCGACGGCGGGGTCAGCACCGACCTGGCCCCCTGCCACACCTTCACCGACGCCGGCCAGTTCACGGTCGCGGTGGACATCTCGCTGACCGATCCGGCCTGCGGCGAAGCCGTCTTCCGCTACAGCGAGCTCGGCTACATCGTGGCGTGCCAGCAGCCGGTCCCCGAGGCGGGCGCCGATGGCTTCTTCACCATCAGCCACTCGGAAGGCCTCACCTACCAGACGGTCAACTACACCGACCTGTCGGTGTACGGTTGCGTGGACATGGTGACCTGGCAGGTCTACAAGGGCTCCGGCGAGGCCGACATCAGCGAGGCCAACCTCGTCGACTTCAACGGGGACGTGGACGGCGGCACCGAGCTTGGCGCCTGGTCGCCCAAGATCGAGTTCCCGGCTGAAGGCTCCTACGTCGTCGTCATGAACGTCGGCGGGCCGGGCGGCATCGACGCCGGCTTCGTGGTCGTGAACGCCGAGGACCGTCGGGCCGAGGGCTCCGGCTGCGCCAGCGTGCCAGTGAACGCCGCGGGCGTCGTCGGTGGGCTGCTCCTCGCGGCGGCGGCGATCAGCCGTCGGCGCAAGTAGCCGCGCGAAGTCGGACACACGATGTGGTGGTGGACCAGCGTCGCCCTCGCGGGCGGCCTTGGCCTCGCCGACGTCGTACCTGACGCGCTCGAACTGCCGAGCGGAGCCGCGTCGGGAGAGGAACGCCTCGCCATCTCCGGGCCCTGGCGCCTGGTCGGGGTGGACGGCGGGGTGCGCAGCTACGAGGCGCCCCTCCCGGTACGACCGCGGGCCCTCTTCTTCTCCTCCGCTCCGGACGGGATGATCCTCCGAAAGGGGAACAACAAGCTTCGCTACGGCGCGGGCAGCGGCGACTCGGGCAAGCCCGCGAGCTGGGCCTACACCGCGCACGGGGTCACCGTGCGCATCGCCTCCGACGCGCCCGCCCCCAGCGCCGACACCTACACCCTCTCGTGGCCGGCCGCCGGCAAACGCGAAGCGGCCCTCTTCCTCGACGCCGACGCAGGTTGGGCCGACATCGTGCGCTCGGCGCAGGTGGACACCGTCAGTCGGCGCGGGCTCTACCTGCCCGCCCCGGCGTCGGTGAGCTGGAGCCTGGATGTACCCGACGGCGCGCTCCTCTCGTTCAACGCCGGGATCCTCCCTCCGGAGGCGGCCGACGGGACCGTGAGCGACGGCGCCACCCTGGAGGTGCTCCTCGACGGCGCAGTGGTCCACGCGGCTCGCCTGGACGGCTTCCGGCCGGTCGAGATCCCGCTCGGCGAAGCCCGGCGCGCCCGACTCACCCTGCGCACCTCCGATGCGGACACCACCCGCGATCACGTCTTCATCGGCGAGCCGCAGGTCTGGGTGCCGACCGACACCCCGC
>JAYVAS010000632.1:0-4596 GCA_043750895.1 Pseudomonadota bacterium | reverse complement strand
CGCCCGCGCGGCACGTCGGGGCTATCCGCGCTCCCAGAACCGCATCTCGCCGAAGCTCCCGAAGCCGAAGCGGGCGACGATGGGCGCCGAGGTGTCGGCCACCGCGTAGAGGCCGACCGCCCCCAGGCCGAGCCGTCGGGCGTGCGCGATCCGGGCCGCCAACAACGACGCGTACGCGCCCCGACCGCGTGCCTCGGCGAGCGTGGCGCCGGCCCAGAGCAGGCCGAAACCGAGCTCAGGGAAGGCGGTGAGGCCCCCCGCCGCGACCGGACGACCGTCCAGCATGGCCACGAAGCGGCTCACCTTCCGTCCGTCCCGGCAGGCGTGTAGCTCAGCGTCGAGGTCGGCGGGCCGGAAGGTGCGCGGGGACCCGAACGCCGCGAGCGTGACGTCCACGCACTGCGCGAGCTGCGCCATGGTGACCACGCGTTGTACCTCGACCGTCGGCCGGCGATCCCAGCCGGACACCGCGCGTACCCGGACCTCGTGGTGCACGCCCGGGGTCCAGCCCGCGGCGCCGAGGGCGGACTCCAGGGGCGACTCGGGGGTGGTGTCGGTGACCATCCATCGGGTGTGCCGGGTTCCCTGTCGGTGCTCGACCTCCGTCACCAGCGCCGGCAAGGCGGCCGGGGCGGCGCGGGTGCGCAGCACCACGTTGAGGTAGCCGACCGGACGCGGGCAGCCGAGCAGGAGGAGGTCGGGGCGGTCCACGATCTCGGTGTCCGGCGGCACCCAGAAGGTGTCCCATTGGGTACGTTCGAGGGTCTCGGCGGGGGTCATCTCACACGTCCACCACCCACTCCATGGTGTTGGCGCCGGGGATGGCCTTCTTCTACGCGGTCTTGTGGGGCGGCGCAACGTCCTCGCCATTGAGTGGTTCCGGACCAAGAAGCCCAAGTTCCCGGGCCTCCTCACCGGAGCGGTGGGAGGGCTCGCGACCATCTCATCGACCGGGTCACCCCGGTGAAGGCGCAAGAGAACGACGAGAACCTCGGGTTGGACGCGGCGCTACTTGGAGAACAGGCCTACCTCGGCCGGTCCGAGCGTAGTCGACGACCACGTTAAGCTCGCCGTTCTGTGTCTCGCCACCCGCCACCTTCATCGACGTCGCATCTCAGCCTGTCGCCGTCCCCGTTGAGCAAGTCCCAGTACCGAAAGCAGCGCTCGTTACAGCCGGCAGACGCGAACGTTGGAGGCGCGTTCCCGGTGGTACAATCTGCGGCCCACCTATTTGCGAGCGCGTCGGAGACCAAAGCGAGGAAGAGGGCGCTCATTCGGATACACCCTCGGCGACGAAGTCCTCGAACTCCTCCCGGGATCCAGAGTACGTGCTTGTCGTGTCATCGAACGCCACCGTTGCTCCCGGGCTCCCACCCCCAAAGTCCACGAGCGCAATCGCCCGCAACTCACCCTGTAGCCCGGAGTATAGCGAGACAATCGCTGGCGAACCGCTCAAAGAACTCGCGTCAAGGACGACTCCTCGCTCCCCGACGGGGAAGTACATCTGCGTATCGGAGGGGCAGGTTCTGCCTCCGGTGCATAGGGCCACGCCGACTTCGCTCGCCGAAGCATGGCCACACGTGGACTGCCCGATCGCGATCGACACCGTATCGATCTCCGCGGGATTCAGCGCGTCGCCGACGACATCCACGGTGAGGCGGGACCAGTCGACTGGCACGCCGTCGACTGCTTCAACGGCCTGAACGGTGTATGTGAATGGGCACGCTCCAGTGCCCCCCCCCCCTGCGGACAGTTTACAACTTCTTGACAGATCGGGGACGCCCTGCGTGGCGCTCGGGGCCTCGGGCCCCGGATCCGTCGCCAGGCGTCGAGCATCGAGTATTCGGCGCTGGTTGGCCAGCCGTGCATGGCCGTCTGGCCCGGTGAGCTTCCGGGGACGGGTCCTCGTGGCTCCGAGGTGAACACGTGCGCGAACTCTCGCTGGTCCGGAGGATCGCGCTCCGTGCGCGCTCCGGCCGACGCGAGCGGCCAACGTGAACCAGACCGGAACGGGGGTCATGTCACACGTCCACCACCCACTCCATGGTGTTGGCGCCTGGGCTGTAGTCCTTCTTGGTCTCGAGCTTGAGGACGCCGCGGGGGCACACGTGGGCGCACATGCCGCAGCCGACGCAGCTCGCGCGCTTGATGTCCAGGTTCAACATCGCGTAGCCGCGGACGTCGATGCCCATCTCGCAGTAGGCCGAGCAGTTGCCGCACGAGATGCACATGTCCTTCTTGACGGTGATGCGGAACCGGCCGAACTTCTGGACCAGTCCGAGCATGGCCGCCATCGGGCAGCCGAACCGGCACCACACCCGGCTGCCCATCAGCGGGTAGGCGCCGACGCCGAGCACGCCCGAGAACATCGCGCCCACGAAGAAGCTGTAGAAGCCCTTGGTGTGGCCGGCCAACTCCTTGAGGCTGCCGTCGCCGGCCGCGCCGGCGGCGTCGGCGATCATCAGCCCGGTGGTGATCAGCACCAGTCCGAGCACGGTGTAGAGCGAGTACTGCTCGAAGCGCCAGGCTTTGGCCGATTTGTCGGAGAGGTGCCGCCACGGGTCTCCGAAGGTCTCGGCGAGGCCGCCGCAGCCGCAGATCCAACTGCAGTAGAAACGTTTGCCCTTGAAGTACGCGAGGGCCGGGAACGCGACCAGCGAGCCGACCACGAAGTAGGCCGCCATGTAGACCGGCATGTCCTTCAGGGTGCCGGGAAACAGCTTGTCGTAGGAGAGAGGCCAGAAGTAGGAGAGGTAGTACTCGGGCTTGCCGAGCACGTTGAGGACCAAGGGGAGTGAGAAGCCGAGCAGCACCTGGACCGACACCAGCGTGATGGTGCGGATCTTGTGGTACCGGCTGTTGCCGTGCTTCTTCAGCATGTAGTACCCGCCGATCAGCATGCCGATGCTGTAGAGCAGCCCGTAGAGGAACCACTTGCTGGGCAGATGGAGCGCGCTGGCGATCGGGCTCAACCAATCCGGGAAGTTCGGGGTGTAGTACGAGCCGGGCAGGTAGAGCAGCAGGTAGAAGCCGGTGAGCGCGACGGCCACCGCGACCGCCCCCGCGCCGCGGGTGGAGATGGCACGCTGGTAGGTGTTGAGCAGTCCGACCTGCATGTCAGGCTCCTTCCGTGAGGGTGGCGGTGGGCAGCGGGGTGACCTTCGGCATGAACTCTTCGTCGAACTGGGCCTCGGGCAGGCGCGCCAGCACCCACTCCAGGGAACGACGCTCGTGGATCCAACGCAGGAAGACCTGGTGGTCCCAGCGCGTGCCCAGGCCGTTGAACCCCTTGATGAGGCCGTCCTTGACCACGATCCGCTGCGTCACCGCCTGGCCGGGGAGCTGCTGGTACCAGGTCTGCCAGCGCCCTTCGCCGGGGGGTGGGTCGCCCGCGTGTTTGTTGGCCTTCGCAAAGGGAATGTAGCCGGCGGTGGTGTATTCGATGTCGAAGAACTTGGCAGAGTTGTACCAGGTGCCGCGACGGTAGGTCACGGTGTCCCCGAGCATGGCCCGCGCCGCCGCCCGCCCCTGATCCCGACTGGTGTACCAGATCTGCTCGGGCCGACGCGCGCCGTCGGGCCAGGTGACGTTCGCGCAGTCTCCCGCGGCGTACACGCCCGGTGCGGTGGTCGACTCGAGGTTGTCGCCCACCTCGATGCCCCCGGTCTGCGGGTGGAGGGCGATGCCGGAGTCCTTCAGGAAGTCGGTGTTGGGCACGACACCGATGGCGCCGACGACGAGGTCCACGGCGAGCTCTTCGCCGGGGAGCTTCAGCACCAGCTTCCCGCCGCGGCGCTCGTAGCTGTCCACCGGGGTGTTGGTGCGGCAGTCCACGCCGTGGTGGCGGATGTGGACGGCGACCACGTCGGCCTCCTTCTCGTCCAGCGCCACCGGGAAGTACCAGGGCTCGCGGATCAGGAAGTGGGTCTTCAAGCCACGCAGGTGGAGCACCTCGGCGGACTCCACGCCGATGAGCCCGCCGCCGATGACCGCGACGGTCATGCCCGGCTTCGCCGCCGCGTTCAGGGCCTCGTAGTCGCGCAGACTCACGAAGTGGTGCACCCCGGGCTGATCGTAGGCGCCGGGCCAGGTCAGGCGGCGCGCCTTGGAGCCGATCGCGAGCAGCAGCCGATCGTAGGTGAGGCTGGCCCCCGACTTCAGGGTGAGCGTCCGGGCGGTCGGGTTCACCGCGGTGACGAGGTCCTTCACCCGGGTGAAGCGCATCCGGGTGTAGAGGTCGCGATCGTAGAACTCGGTGTCCTTCAGCGAAAGCTGGCCGCAGAGCAGGTACATCAACGAGACCCGCGAGAACGGGTGTTCGTGCTCGTAGGAGATGACCGTGATGGTGGCGTCCGCGTCCCGGTTGCGAAGGGCGATGGCCGCTTCGATGCCTGCGATGCTGTTGCCGACGACGACGTGGTGCACGGGACGCTCCGAGGTGCAGAGTGTACGGGATGCCGGGGGTTCGGACTGGTTTCGGTGGCCGAGGCGGATTTGTGCTGCCCGCTGGGGGTCGGCGCTCCGCTGGCCGGCGCCTCGTGTCAAGAGTGCGTCAAGCCCGGCAAACAGGGTTGCGCGGGGGGGGGGGGGGGGGGG
>JAYVAS010000631.1:0-1740 GCA_043750895.1 Pseudomonadota bacterium | reverse complement strand
GGCCGAACTCTCCCGGCGCTACGGCGTGCGCGAGGTCTCGTTCCAGGACGAGACCTTCTTCACCTTACGGCCCCGGGTGCTCGAGCTGGCCGAGGGGCTGCTGCGCCGCGGCGTGGACGTGCGCTGGCAGGCCACCTTGCGAGCTGACCAGGGGGGGCGCCTGACCGACGCGGAGCTTGTGCTCCTCAAGCGGTCGGGGATGTTCAAGGTCATGATCGGGGTCGACGCGGGGACCGACGCCCAGATGGCGCGGGTGAAGAAGGACCTCTCGGTAGACCAGGTGCGGCGCATCGCCGTCCGGCTCGCCGATGCCGGCATCGCCGCCGTGTTCAACTTCATCGTGGGCTACCCGGACGAGGAGCCGGAGGACTTCCCGGGCGCCGTCGCCGTGGCGCGGGAGCTTCGGGCGATGAGCCCCCGGTTCGAGATCTCGATGTTCTTCTTCCGGCCCTACCCCGGCACGGCGGTCGCTCGGTCGTTGCAGGGACGGTACGCTTTTCCGACCACCCTCGAAGGCTGGGCCGGCTTCGACTACGTCGGCGCCTCGGGCCCGTGGGTGCCGCCGGGGCAGGTGGAGCGGGTCCGCGACTTCCAGTTCTACGCGCGCCTCGGGTACGGGGATCACGACTTCCCCGGCGCGCGGGTGCTCCGCCGCGTCGCCCAGTGGCGGGTAGAGCGCGGGGACTACCGCTTCCCGGTGGAAGAGCGGGTCGCCGGCTGGCTCAGACCCGGACCGGCGCTCAGCTGAGCGTTGGCGCGCTCACCCCGCCGCGCGGGGCCGACGGTTCCACAACGCGCGGATGACGTCGGTCACCTCGCGCCCGCCGAGGAACCCGGTGGGGCGCACGATCATCATGGTGATGAGCAGCAGCGCGTAGATCACCATGCGGTACTCGGCGATGGGCCGGAGCACCTCGGGGAGGGCCGAGAGCACGGTGCCGGCGAGGATCGGCCCCGAGAGCGAGCCGGTCCCGCCGAGCACCACCATGGCGAGCAGCTCGATGGAGCGGTCGTACTGGAACTGGGTGGGGAAGATCGAGGACCGGTAGAAGGTGATCAGGCCGCCCGCGATCCCCGCCCAGAAGGCGCCGACGACGAAGGCCGTGACCTTGATGCGGGTGGTGTCGATCCCCAACGATCGGGTGGCGATCTCGTTGTCCCGCACCGCCTCGAACACACGCCCCTGCGCGCTCGTGAGCAGGTTGCGCAGGAAGATGCCGCCCACGAGCACGAAGGTGTAGACGAGACCGAAGTTGGTGGCGACCGGCAACCCGGTGAGCCCCTTGGCGCCGCCCAGCACCTCGGCGTTCTGGATGATGACGATGATGATGCCGTTGAAGCCGAGGGTGACCACCGCGAGGTAGTCGCCCACCAGGCGCAGGCTCGGCAGCCCGACCGCCACGCCGGCCAGGGCCGCCGCGAAGCCGCCCGCCACGATGGCGAGCACCGGCGGGACGTGCGCGTACAAGGACAGCGCTGCGGCGCTGTAGGCCCCGACGGCCATGAAGCCGGCGTGCCCGAGGGAGAACTGCCCGGTGAAGCCGAGCACCAGCGCCAGGCCCATCACCGCGAGCAGGTTGATGCCAATCCGGACGATGATGTCCATCAGGTAGGCGTCGGTCCACGGGACCAGCCAGAGCTGGATCCCCCACACGACCGCGACCCCGGCGGCGAGCAGCGCGTAGCCCCACGCCGTGGCTTTCATACCTTCTCCACCGTGTTCTTCCCGAAGAGGCCCGC
>JAYVAS010000630.1:0-11656 GCA_043750895.1 Pseudomonadota bacterium | reverse complement strand
TACCCCGAGTACGCGGTGGCGCTGTGCCGGGAGGCCGGGGTCAAGCGGCTCTTCCTCTTTCACCACGCGCCGGACGCCACCGACGACGACCTGGACCGGCTCGCCGAGTTCTGGGCGCCCCACGTGAATCCGCTGGTGGAGCTCGCGCGCGAAGGCGTCGAGATCGACTTCGGGGGGTAGGTGGCCTACGTCGACGAGTCGGTGTTGGGCGCGATCCTGGGCGGCATCCTGGTCCTGCTCGGGGTGCTGTGGGCGCTGTGGGCGGCGGCCTGGGTGCGGCGGGTGGAGCTGAGGGCAGCCGCCGAGCCGCTGGTGCGCGAGTTCGGCCTCGCCTGGGCGGCCGAGGGCCTCGGGCGGCAGGTGCGGGCCCGTGGGACGCTCGGCGCCCGCGAGGTGGAGCTACGCGTCTACCTCCCCGCCGATCTTCCGAGATATCGTGCCCGCTTTCGGGGAGAACGCTGGTTCGAGCTGGACCGCGTTCAGCCGGCGCGCACCCTTCGGGATCGGCTCGGGGCCTGATCGCCGAACACGGCGCGGTCGGCGATGAAGCGGTCCATCCGGTGGTAGATGGTGTCCGGCTGCTCGATGAGCGCTGCGTGGCTGCCATCGGCGAGGAGCAGGAAGTCGGCGTCCGGGATCTGGGCGGCCATCTGCTTCGAGAGCCAGACCGGCGTGAAGCTGTCGCGCTCGGCGGCGACCACGAGGACCGGCAGCCGGATGCTGGGCAGGAGCGGCCAGAGGTCGTGGTCCTGACAGGCGAGCACGCTGTGGAGGAACACCCGCATGTCGAGGGTCGCGAGGTGCCGCATGTAGGGGAGCATGTCCTCCTTGCGGGCGTAGTAGGGGTCGACCAGCGATGCCCGGCTGGCCACCAGCCAGGCGAGCGGCGACTCCATGACGGGGCGGATGAGGAAGTGGACGTCGGGGCCCAGGCGGTCCACGATCCGGGAGGCCAACCGGAAGATCCGAGGCGACCCGGCGTAGCCCATGAAGGTGTCGAGGGTTCGGCCGGCGCTCCCCAGCATCGGCACCAGGCCGAGGACACGGTCGGGGGCCATGTGCCAGGCTTCGAGGATGACCTGGCAGCCCATGGAATGGCCCACGAGCAGGGTCTCGGCGATCCCGACCGCGTCCAGGACCACGAGCAGGTCGGCGGCGTGGCGGCCGATCGACAGATCGGCGGTGGCAAAATCGAGGGCGCGGTCGGATCGACCGTGCGATCGGTAGTCCCAGAGCAGAACGGTGTACTGATCGGCGTAGTGCTCGACGAGGTACTTCCAGAAGAAGGTGCTGACCCCGACACCGTTACAGCAAGTGATAACCGGCCCAGAACCTATGGTTCTCCAGTAGAGCCTCGTGCCGTCGGCGGCCTCGGCGAACCCAGATCGTACCTGCCGTTCCATCGGGTCGCGGCCTAACGTTTTCGGACCCTGGCGCCGATCTTTAGCGGGACCAGAGGACCCCATGCAAACCCAGACCGAGGCCGCAGTAGCTGTCGTAAACGAACGAAAGACGGAGCGAGTTCCGCTGGAGGCGCGCATCACGATGGCGTCCCAGACGAACTTCTGGACCGGATTTTCGGAGAACCTGAGCGAGGGCGGGGTGTTCGTGTCCACCCCGAATCCCCCCGCATTGGGCGACGTCGTCCCCGTGCACCTCCAGCTCGAGGACGGTCGGGCGGTGCTCATCTGGGGCGAAGTGCGCTGGATGCGCGAGGAGGAGGACGGCAGCCACTCCGGCTGCGGCATCCAGTTCCTCAACGTGGACGCGCGCGGGAAGGCGATGCTCTGCGAGATGATGCACGGGACCGGGAAAGAGCCGCTCCTCATGGAGCTCTAGCAGGCTGCTGCTAGCCGCCCCGCTGCACGCTCTCGCTGGGGGCTGCGGCACGGCAAAAAATGAAACGGCCCGGCGAACCGGGCCGTTCAGTGGTGGAGAAGATGGGGATCGAACCCACGACCTCCGCATTGCGAACGCGGCGCTCTCCCAACTGAGCTACTTCCCCATGGGAGACACCGCGATTATCTGCCGCCCTTCGGGGTGTCAAGGGGATCAGCCGGGCTCCGGAGGCGCGTCGAACCCATTGGAGCTGGGTGAGACGCTACTCCAGCCCGCGCTCTTCGAGGGCTTCCTCGTCCAACCCGAGGAAGTGGCCGATCTCGTGGAGCAGCGTGATCCGGAGCTGGTTGAGCAGCTCCTCGTGGTTCCCGGCGATGCGGGAGAGATTGCGGCGATAGAGGACGATCGTGGCGGGGAGCGTGGTCCACGGGACCAGCCCGCTGCGCTCGGGGAGCGAGTGTCCCGAGAACGAGCCCAGGAGCTCGGCGGGGCGAGCCGGCGGATCGAAGTCGCCCAGGATCTCCTCGGGGGGCACTTCGTCGACGAGGATGGCGACGCTGTCCAGGTACTTCTGGAGCGACGGGTGCAGCAGGCTGATCACTTCATCGGTGATCGCGCTGATCGTCGCGTCCTCCAGGGGGACCGGGAGCGGGTAGTCCTCGGGCGCTTCAGCGCAGGCGGCGTGGTAGTCCCGGAGGGCGCCGTCGTGGTCGCCGCGGCGCTCGCGCAGGCACGCCCGCGCGTAGTGCCCCTCGGCGTGGTGGGGGTCGAGCCGGAGCGCCGCGTTCAGCGCGTGCCGAGACTCCTCCCACCGGGCGGTGTCGAACAGGGCGCGGCCCAACGCGGCCCACGCGTCGACGTGGTCCGGGTCGAGCTCGACGGCGTTGTGGAAGGAGCGGGATCCCGCCTCGTCGTCTCCCGACTCGGCGTGGGCCATCCCGAGGAGGTAGTGGCCCTCGGCGTCCGGCGCTTGACGCAGCGCGCGCTCGGCGAGCCGCACCGCCTTGTCGGGATCCTCGTCCATCGCCTCCCAGGCGGCGTCGCGGAGCTCTTCGGCCGACTTCTCACGTCTCACGGGGCACTTCCGCTGGCGGCTTCGCCGTCACTTCGAGAATGTAAGCTGAACGCGCTTCTGATGGAACCCGTACCCCCCCTGCACCGGGGGGAGGGGGGTTGCCCGGAAGGTAGCGCGCATGCACGCTTCGGCGACGGGATTGGGCGCGGAGGAATCGGCGAACTGGACGTTTCGGGCGTGTCCCGTGGTGTCCACGAGCAGGGTCCAGGTGAGCGTCACGGGCGAGTCGACGCCCAGCCCGCGGAAACAGTTCGACAGCTCGGGCTCGAGCGCGGCGAGCGTCGGTTCGACGGCCGCACCGAGCGGAACACGCACCGCCTCGGCGGGCGGCGCCCAATCCATCGGGTCGTTCAACTTCAGGCGGGCCTCGACGGCGTTCACCTTGCCCGCGGTCAGACTGACGGGCTGCTCCCACTGCTCGAAGCCGTCGGTCACGACGCGGACGCGCACCTGCTCGAAGGGCGGGTCCTTCGCCAGTTCGACGAAGCGGCCCTTCCCGATCTCGGTCCCGTTGACGTAGATGTGGTCGGCGCGCGGGTAGACGGTGATGGAGAGCCCGGCCTGCCCGCCGAGGTCTTTCGACAGGTACCAGAACAGGGTGATGAACAGGCCCACCAGGACCAGGAACGTGAAGATCGTCCCCGCGACCGGAGCCCACGGGAAGCGGAACGCCCGGTACTGGATCGACTTCCGCTCGCCGTGGTCGCCGATCACCGTGATCGTGGCGTAGTCGCGGCCCCACGGTGCGGAGTCGGGTCGATACACGAGTCCTACGCTCTGTTCGGGGGCGGCAGGGTCCAGCTGCGGCTTCGGGACCTCGAGCCAATCGCGGTCTGAGGTGATGCGGCCCGGCATCCGACCGGACCCCGTGTTGCGGATCCGAAGGGTGGGCCGCGTGTCGCGTCCGGAGAGCAGCACGAGGTTCGGGCCCACGACCGACAGGCGGGGCGCCCGGCGTCCGAGGTCCAGGGGGCCCGCGCTGGCCCCGATGGTCCGCCCGACGGTGCCGGGGGGCGGCGGGGGGGCGCCGCGCGGGTCCGACACTTCGGCGGCATCCTCGGCGGGGGCTTCCGCGGCCGGCTCGGGGCGGACTTCCGGCTCCTCGACCACCGGTCCGCGGGGCCGGGGCGGCGGGGTGTCCTGGGGCGGAGGCAGGGCGATGGGGGGGCGCGTGACCGGGCGGACGCTCTGGAGTCCGGGCGGGGGCGGCGGGGGGGAGATCCGCGTCTCGGTCTCGGTGTCGAAGTCGGAGCCGGGGTTGATGAGCACCGGATCCGTGGGCGGAAGCGCGGCGTGCGCGGGGCCCAAGAGCCCCATGACGCCGTCGCTGCCGCGTTCGGCCCGACGGGCGTCGTAGGCCTCCCTGCGGGCAGGGTCGGAGAGCACACGCCAGGCCCGATCGAGGCGGTTGAGCTCGTCCGCGGAGCGTTTGGTGTCGTTGAGGTTGCGGGCCCACTTGTACCGGGCCCGGTGCGCGAGCTCGAGGTCCTGCGTGGAAGCGGTGACCGGGACGTGGAGGATCGCGTACAGGTCGACGTCCACGAGCAGGGAGACCTCGTCTCGAGGCTCCTCCGAACGCACGGCGCCGACTTCGGAGAGGACCGCATCGATCCCTGCGAGCACGGCGGCGTCGGTGAGGTCGAGTCGAAGGCCTTCGGTGCGGAGGTCGGACTCGTCGCGGGCGCTCAGGCTCCCGCCCGCGACCGCCTCGCGGATCCGGGCGCGCCAGGTGTCGAGTCGTCCGGTGGCGGCGCTGCCGACCAGCACCGACTGGAATTTCTCTGGCTCCAGCACCACGGCCCGACGCAGGAGCGCGTTCTGTTTGATGAGGAACAGCGCCTCGGCCTTGAACTTGGGGTTGGACTGCTGCCCCTGGGCCCACGCGCGCCGCTTCTTGACGGCCTCTTCCCGTTCCTCCGACGTCGCGTTCTCATCGAGCTTGTAGTACGCGAGCAGAGCCGACTGACCGACGCCAGCGAGGAATCGCTCGATGTCTTCAGTGCTCTTCTGATCCATCCGGGGTCTCGGTATCTCGAACGGAGTGAGGAGGCTGCGCTGGGTCAGCGGCCGGCGGCGAGCTTCAGACGCTGGCGCGACGCTTCGAGGGCCGCCGGGTCCATGCCGCCCTTGAGCTGAATGGCCGCGCGGCGGGTCTGTCGGGTCTCGACGTCGGTGACGTCCACTTCGAGGATGCCGTTCACGTTGTAGCGGTAGACGACCTCGATGGGCGTCCCGCGCGGGCGGGGTGGGAGGTTGTCGAGGATCACCTCTCCGACGACCATCACCTCGTCTCGGCGCTCGCCGAGGCCCTCGGTCACCTCCACCCGCACCGCGGTCATGTTGTCGTACGCGTACGCGAACCGACCACGCTTCTCGCAGGGGAGGGGGGTGTATTGGGGAATGAGCGTGACGATGCGCTCCCTGAGCGAAGCGTCGAGCACCACGATGCCCAACGGGTGCGAAGCGACGTCGGTGATCCGCACACCCGGGAGCCCGAGCGGGATGCGCGACGTGGGGGCCTCGGTGGGGTGGGTGGACGCCTCCACCGACATCTCGGAGTTGATGGTAGGCGCGTTCTCAGAGCTGGTGCTGCCCGACATCGTGGGCGGGCGCGTCTTGCCCGCGAGAGAGCGCCGCCAGGTCTGGATGGCCGGGTGCTTGGGCCGGTGGCGGAACACGGCCGCGAGCGACGCCCCGAGGGCCACGCACTCGTCGGGGTTCACGCCGGCGACGGGCTCCTTCCCCGACAACCGCCGCAGCATCTGCTGGATCATCGGCATCCGGGTGGAGCCCCCGGCGAGCAGGACGTCGTCGACGTCGCTCCACCGCATCTTCGCCTTCTCGAGGACCAGCGCGCAGGTGTCGGAGCACTGGTCCACGAGGTCGCGGGTGAGGGACTCGAACTCCTCCCGGCTGATGGGAACGACGGTGCGATGCCCCTGGTAGTTCACCGGGATGACCGACTTCGGCTTCGAGGACAGGGCGATCTTCGCGTAGAGGCAGCGCTCGTAGAGCTCCTGGTAGGGCTGGGGCTCGTCCCGGGGATCGATGCCGAAGCGCGCCGCGAACTGCTCAGCGGTGTAGTTGAGCAGGCGGTCGTCCCAGTCCTTTCCCCCGAGCTCGGCGTTGCCGTCCGAGGCGATGGTCCGCAGCGTCGTGCCCTGGATCTCCATCACGGTGACGTCGAAGGTGCCGCCGCCGAGGTCGAACACGAGCAGCGTGCGCCGCTGACCGACCCGCTCGAGCCCGTAGCCGATCGCCGCGGCGGTGGGTTCGTTGATGATGGAGAGCACATTGAAGCCGGCCAGTTGGCCGGCCTCGGCGGTGGCGCCGCGCTGGGCGCTGTTGAAGTAGGCCGGCACGGTGATGACCGCGTCCGTCACCTCGAAGCCCAACGCCTCCTCAGCGTCGGCCTTCATCTTCCGGAGGATGATCGCGGACAGCTCCTGCGGCGTGTGGCTCTGTCCGTAGAACTCCATCGAGAACTCGGGTTCGCCCATGTTCCGCTTGACGAAGCGGACGCAGTTGAGCGCGTCCACCACGACCATCTTCATGGCCTCCTCGCCGACCACCCAGTTGTTCTGGTCGTCGAAGTGGATCACCGAGGGGGTCGTGGACTGGCCTTCGGCGTTCGGGAGCAGGACCGGCTTTCCGTGCTTGTCCACGTACGCCATCGCCGAGAACGTCGTCCCGAGATCGATACCGAGGATGATGCCGTCGTCGGCCATGGCGGTGCAACTTACTCCAGGAACGGGGCTTACGGAACGCTGACGATCAACTTGTCTCGGTCTTCGGGTCCTGCTCCGACGGATTGGAGCCGTACCGTGCCACCGTGACCTCTTCGGGCCTCAAGACCCGATCCCCCCGGAGAAAACCACGCTTCAGCACAGAGTCGATCTTCCAGTCCTCGGCCGGGGTGGCGGCCGGAACCAGGCGTACCGCCTTGTGGACCCGACGGTCGAACTTCTCGACCGGGTCGGCGGGGATCACGTCCCGGCGGTAGAGCAGCTCCAGGAACTCGTCCACCAGGTACTGGTAGCTCTCCTGGATCACCGTGGGGTCCATCTCTCCCTTCTGCAGGGAGGTGCCGAACCACTGGAGGGAGTCGTAGAAGAGCAGCAGATCGAGGAGGAAGGGCTTCTCCGCCTGGAAGAGGAAGTCGTCCTTGTACTGCTTGAGTTCCTTGTAGAGCTGGTCGAAGGCCTGCTGCTGCACCGAGTCGTGCTGCAGCCGGGTCTTGAACATCTCGCCGAGGTCGTCGAGCTTCTCGCCGATACTCTGGGACTTGTCCGCCATTACGCCCCACCCAACTCGGTCGCGAGGTTGATGAAGGTCCCCTGGAGGTCGACCGACTCGTTGCAGTAGTGGTAGTCCTCGGCGCGGCTGGCCAGGGACCGGAGGAAGTCGGGACGGACCTGGGCGCCGACCCCGATGGTGATGATGCGCCCGCCGCCGGTGCGGATTCGGTTCGCTTCGGCGACGGCGGCGTCCGGATCGTCGGGGTGGCCGTCGGTGAGCACCACGAACACGCGCTGCACGCCCGCCTTGGTGCGGGTCAGCTCCCGCGCCGCCTGCAGGCCTTCGGCCATGGGCGTGGAGCCGATCGGCGTGAGCCCCTCCACGGCGAGCGCGAGCTTCCCCACATCCGCGGTGAGGGGGCAGATCACGCCGCCGGGGAAGCCGATCAGCGCGATCTGACGGTTGGCGCCGAGGGCGTGCTGGGAGAACGCGTTGGCGGCCTTCCGGGCCTCGACCATGTTGGTGCCGTACATCGAGCCGGAGCAGTCCACCAGCAACACGATGTTCATCGGCGCGCGGTTCCGGGCGAGGTCCTCGAGCGTCACGCTGTCCGAGGCGCGCCGGTGGGCCAGCGTCTGCCCCGAGTCAAGGTCCATCGCCTCGACCTCGACGATGCCGTTGGCGTTGTACCGGAAGGTGACCGCCAGGCGCGAGCGGCCGGCCGTGCGGGGCAGGATCCCGTAGAACTCGAAGTGGCCGAGGACCGAGCACTCCAGGGGATCGTCGTTCTCGCCCTGGACCAACCACAGGTCCATGGTGGTCTGCCCGTCGTGGGTCGTGATGTAGTCGTCCCGGGTGCGCTCGCAGGGAATCCGGCTGTTCCGCTCGATGATCTTCGAGTTCCGGAGCTTGGAGTTGCGGTAGGCCACCATCCCGAGGGAGTGGGAGGTCACGTCGTGGGTACGGATGTCCACCGGGGGCGGCTCGCCGGTGAGCCGGCTCGCTTCGATCGCGGCCGTGAGCGCAGCGCCGAGGGCCACGCACTCGTCGGGGTTGATGTCGGTCGCGGCGTCACGCCCGAACAGCCGGCGGAGGGACTCGCGCACCATCGGCATCCGGGTGGATCCGCCGGCGAGCACGACCGTGTCGATGTCGTTGTAGGAGAGCTTGGCGTCCTCGAGGACCTCCCGCGTCAGCGCGTCGCATCGGGCCATGAGCCCGGCGGTGAGATCCTCAAACTTCTCCCGCGTGATCTCGAGCCGGAGGATCTTGCCCTGGTAGTCGTAGAAGAGGTTGACCTTGGGTCGCTTCGACAAGGAGAGCTTGGCCGAGACCGCCTTCTGCCTGAGGTCGTGGTAGGCCGCGAGGTCGTCCAGCGGATCGATGCCGTGCCGCTGCTTGAACTGGTCGGCGGCGTAGGCGATCACCGCGTCGTCCCACTCCTTGCCGCCGAGCATGTGATCGCCGGTGGTGGCGAGCACCGTGATGTCCCGGCCGTCGGCGTCGACGATGGAGACGTCGAAGGTGCCGCCGCCGAGGTCGTAGACGAGGAGCTTCTTTCGGTCACCCTGGTTGGCGAGCCCGTACGCAAACGCCGCCGCGGTGGGCTCGTTGAGCAGGGAGAGGACCTTCAGCCCGGCGTGTTCGCCGGCGCGGATGGTGGCGCGACGCTGGCGGTCCCCGAAGTAGGCGGGGACGGTGATGACCGCGGCGTCGATCTTGTGCCCGAGCTTGAGCTCGGCGTCGTGCTTCAGCTTCGCGAGGATGAACCCGGATAGTCGCTCGGGGTTGTAGTGTTCCCCGCGGTACTCGAAGGTGTAGTCCGGGTCCCCCATGTGGCGCTTGATGAACTCGACCACCTGGGTGGGGTAGGCGACGGCGGCTTGTTTGGCGTAGGTGCCGATGATGACCTCATCCCCCTCGAACAGGATGACGGACGGAGTGATCCGCTCGCCCTCGGCGTTCTGGATGATGTCAGGGGCACCCATCTTGGTGACGTGAGCAATCGCCGAGAAGGTCGTGCCCAGGTCAATCCCGACTGCGCGGGTCGTCATTCGCTTCTACTCCCGTTTCGGCGAGTGTGAATCTACGCCACATCCCCGGTCGGGGCCACCGGGAAGGCGGGTCGCCACCCCAGCGAGCGGAGGAGGCTGACCAACGGAAACACCGGCAGCCCGATGACGTTGAACCAGTCGCCTTCGATGGCGGCGATGAGCACGCCGCCCGGGCCCTCGGCGCGGTAGCCCCCGGCGCACCCGCTGCCGTCCCCGCTCGCGACGTAGGCGTCGAGCTCGGCGTCCTCGAGATCGCCGCGGAACACGATGCCGGTGTGGGTCACCAGCCGGTGCTCGACGGCGTCGACCACCAGCGACACCGCGGTGGTGAGGTGATGGGTGCGCCCACGCAGTTGGCGCAGGCGACGTCGATGATCGTCCGGGTCGCGGGGCTTGCCGAAGGCCTCGCCGTCGAGGTGGGCGACCTGGTCCGCCCCGGCCACCCAGGCGTCGGGGCGCCCGCGGGCCACCGCCCACGCCTTGCCGGCGGCGCGCCGCACCGCGAGGTCGACCGGGTCGCTGCCGACCACGGCGTCCTCGTCGAAGCCGGGGGGCACGACCGCGCAGGCGATGCCCACGTCGGCGAGGATCTGCGCGCGCCAGGGGGAGGTCGAGGCGAGAACGAGGGGTGCAGCCATGCGGGCGATGTAGTCCGTCGCCCGCGCAACTGGCGCAGGGAGAACCGCGGCGAGGGGCGCCCGGTCCGCACGGTTTCTGGTTAGCGGCCCGGATGGACGCGGATCCGCGCGACACGCTGCTCACGCTGATCGCCGACGCGCTCGGCACGCTCGACGCGTGGGGCGCGGCCGGCGTGGAGGGGGTGCCGCGTGGAGAGATTTCGGGGCTCGGCGCGCCGCCCACCGCGGATCCGGTCGCGCTCCCGTCCTCCGTCGCCCGACCGACGGCCCCGCGGAGCCCGCCGCCGCCCGCGGCCCCGCGGACCCCGCCGCCGCCCGCCGTGCCGGTCGCCCCCCGGGCCCAAGTTCCTCCGATCGCCCCGGCCCCTGCGCGTGCCCAGCCCCCGGAGCGGGTGGAGCCCGTGCGGCCGGCGGTGCCTGCACCCACGCCCATCGCACCTCCCCCGGCGCCCGCGGGCGACGGAGGCGGTCTCTTCGCCGGTAAGTGGAGCGCCTACGTCGAAGACCCGGTCGTGCTCCTCGACAGGCTGCTGACCGAGGCACGCGCCTGCGGGCGCTGCGGCCGTTGCACCACCCGGCGTCAGGTGGTCGCGGGCGGCGGCGCCCCGCGCAGCGCTCTGCTCGTCCTCACGCCCCCGCCGAGCGCGGCCGAAGAAGCGGTCGGAGCGCCGCTCATCGGGGAGGCCGGGGCGATGTTCGACCGGATGCTGATCAACGTCCTGGCGTTGGAGCGGGCCGACGTGCAGGTGTCGCCCGTCCTGTTGTGCGCCGGTGGCGCGGCGACCCGGGAAGAGCTCGACGCCTGCCGCCTCTGGCTCGAGCGGCGGATCGAGCTGGTGAAGCCGCGGGCGATCCTGATCCTGGGCCCGACGGCCGCGGCGGCGCTGGGAGCCCAGCGTACGGCCGTCGGCCGATGGCAGTCGCTGTTCGGCGTCGACACGCTGGTGAGCCTCCACCCGGATCAGCTCCTCCAGGAGCCGGCCCGGAAGCGCGAGGTCTTCGAGCACCTCAAGGAGCTGCGCGCCCGCATCGGGTGACGCCGGCGCCTACTTTCGGACCTTGATCCCCGCGAGCAGCCCGCCTACGGTGCCGAAGCTCCCGGGCTGGCTGGTCGGGCCCCGGTTGGCCTGGGCGGGGGCTGGGGCGTCGGCGCCGTCCACCTGACGAATGCCGAGGGAAAGCCGCTTACGTTCGGTGTCGACCCCGAGCACCTTCACGCGGACCGCCTCTCCCTCCTTGAGCGCTTCGTTGGGGTGGTTGATGCGCTTGGTCCCGATGTTCGAGATGTGGACCAGGCCCTCGAGCCCGCTGCCGAGCCGGATGAAGGCGCCGAACTCCCGGAGGCTCGTCACCGTCCCGTCGAGGACGTCGCCTTCCTTGATCTCGGCCAGGTTCTTACCCTGCGCTTCGGACGCCTCTTCTTCGGCGATGGCGCGGTGGGACACGATGGCGTCCCGCCCGCGGATGTCGAGGATGCGGAACATCAGGGACCGCCCGACGTAGCCGTCGAGATCGGGGTCGGGGTGGTGGTCGATGTGGGAGGCCGGGCAGAAGGCGCTCACGCCGCCCGAGAGCTCGACCGTGAACCCGCCTTCGTTCCGGGTCAGCACCTTGCCCTGGATGGGAATGCGCCCTTCGCGCGCCTCTTCGAGCAGCTCGCGCGTGGCCCCGCCCGAGACGCTGCGGGTGAGCCGCAGCTCCCCGTCCTTGTTGCCGATCACGTAGAGATCGATGCGATCGCCGACCGCCACGCTCGCGTCGAGCTCGAGGCTGTCCACGGAGGCGTCGGCCTTGCCGCCGATGTCGAAGAA
>JAYVAS010000629.1:0-8952 GCA_043750895.1 Pseudomonadota bacterium | reverse complement strand
TTCGCGTTGGCCCTGGCCGGCGGCGCGCTGGCATACATCGCCTTCGGAAACCTGGGCGAGAACCTGGTCTACTACTGGTCCCCCTCCGAGCTGCAGGCGAACACCGCGAAAGCCCAGGGGGCGACCATCCGCCTCGGCGGCCTCGTGGACCCGGGCACGGTGACCAAGGAGGGCAACACCACCCGGTTCGTCGTGTCCGACGGTACCGCGAAGGTGCCCGTCACCACCTCGGAGATCCCCCCCGCCATGTTCCGGGAGGGCATCGGGGTGGTGGTCGAAGGGACGGTGGACGCCAACGGCGCCTTCACCAGCAAACGCCTGATGGTGAAGCACGACAACGAATACACCGCGCCGACGGACGGCACGATGCCCGACAAGGAAGCGATGTTCGGCGTCGTCGAGGGGGGCGAGTGATCGCTGAGCTGGGCTTCGCCCTCATCCTGGCCGGCCTCCTCTGCGCCGTCGCCGGGACGCTGGTCGGTTTCTCGGCGGGGCGTAGCCGCTCCCAGCAGGGTTGGATCTGGACCCGTCGGCTGGCGCTGGCGTTCTCGGCGATGATGCTGCTCGCCAACGGCGTCATGGTGTACGCCCTCCTCAGCCACGACTTCTCGGTCAAGTACGTCGCGCAGGTCGGGAGCCTGGCCTCGCCGGCGATCATCAGCTTCGTCAGCCTGTGGTCGTCGCTCGAGGGGTCGATCCTCTTCTGGGGCGCCGTGCTGGCCATCTACGTCGGCGGCGCCGTGCTGCTCAACGGGGACCGCGACACCGACTCGATGCCCTATGCCGTCGCCACCTGGCTCGGGGTGGGCGCGTTCTTCTGCTTTCTCATGGCCGGCCCGGCCAACCCCTTCTGGCCCGAGCCCTCGCCGATCCCCACCGACGGCCCCGGCCCGAACGCGCTGCTCCAGAACCACTACCTGATGATCATCCACCCCCCGATGCTGTACCTGGGGTACGTCGGGATGACGATCCCCTTCGGGCTCGCGGTAGCGTCCCTGATGCGCGGCACCTTGGGCGCGGGCCAGCAGACGATGCTCCGCAACGCGCTCATGGTGCCCTGGGCGTTTCTCACCGTGGGCATCACGCTGGGCGGCTGGTGGGCCTACGAGGTGCTGGGGTGGGGCGGCTACTGGGCCTGGGACCCGGTCGAGAACGCCTCGCTGCTCCCCTGGCTCACCGCCACCGCCGCACTGCACGCCGCGATGCTGCCGGGCCGACGCGGGACGATGAAGGGCTGGACCACCACTCTGGTGCTCACCACCTTCTTGCTGACCCTCCTCGGCACCTTCATGACCCGGTCCGGGGTGTTCAACTCGGTCCACAGCTTCAGCCAGTCCGACATCGGGCCCACGTTCCTGGTGTTCATCGCGATCTGCCTCGTCTTCTCGGTCATCCTGCTGGCGACCCGGGTCGACCGCATCGAGGGGGAGGGACGGCTGGGCGCCCCGGTCAGCCGCGAGGCGGCCTTCCTGGTGAACAACCTGCTCTTCGTCGCGATGACCTTCACCGTGCTGCTGGGGACGGTCTACCCGTTGCTCGCCGAGGCCATCAAAGGGGTGAAGGTCTCGGTCGGTGAGCCCTACTTCAACCGCCTCGCCGTCCCCATCGGCGTCGCGATCCTGTTCCTGATGGGCGTCGGTCCGGCCCTCCCCTGGGGGGACCCCGACGCGGGCCGGGTGCGGCGCGCCCTGGTTCCCCCGTTCACGCTGGCCCTGGTGGTGACCGGGTTCGGCCTGGCGTTCGGGCTTCGCGAGCCGTGGCCCCTCGTCACCCTCGCCTGCGCCGGCTTCGCCAGCTGGGTCACCGGGAAGGAACTCCTCCTCCCGTTGACCACCGGGACCTGGCTCAGGCAGCACCGGCGCATGGGCGGCTACACCGTCCACGCGGGCATCATCGTGATGGTGGTCGCGATCGCCATGTCGTCCGCCTACCGCACCGACCAGGAGTTCACCCTGGCCAAAGGGGAGGTCGCCGCCTTCGCCGGCTACACGCTGACCTACACCGGCCAGGAGACGATCAAGGAGCCCCACCGGTCCTTGTCGGTGGTGAACATCGAAGGCGCCTCCGGGGACACGCGGTTCACCCTCCGCCCCGCCCTGGTCAAGTACCCCACGATGATGGCCCCCATCGGCAGCCCGGACGTGCGCAACACCCTCACCCACGACCTGTACCTCTCGCTGATGCAGGTGGACCCGGTGACCGGCGCCGCCGGCATCCACGCCTTCCACACCCCCCTGGTGGTGTGGCTGTGGATTGGGATGGGGATCGTCGCCGTCGGTTCGGCGCTCGGCCTGATCCCTCAGCGACGGGCCGCCTTCGCTCCGGTGCCTTCGGTCGCCGAGGCCGCCGCGGTGGGCAAATGAACGTCAAGGTGCTGCTCCTCGGGGGCCTCGTCACCATCCCGCTGGTGGTGATCCTCGCCATCGGCTTCCAACACGATCCGCACACCATCGCGTCGCCGCTGGTGGGCCGGCCGGCCCCCGACTTCACGCTCACCCCGGTGGACCAGTCCCCGCCGGTCCAGCTCTCCACGCTGCGCGGAAAGCCCGCCGTGGTGAACTTCTGGGCCACGTGGTGCATCCCCTGCCAGGCCGAGCACGCCGGGCTGCTCCAGGTGTCCCAGCTCTTCGAGGGGCGCGCCAACTTCTTCGGTGTGGTCTACCAGGATGAACCCGCCAAGATCGAAGCCTGGCTCGCGCGGCACGGGAGCGCCTACCCGACGTTGATCGACGAAGGTTCGCGGGCCGCGATCGCCTACGGCGTGTACGGCGTCCCCGAGACCTTCCTCATCGACAGCGCCGGCACCATCGTCCACAAGTTCACCGGACCGGTGGACCCCAATCAACTGGTCGACATGCTCAACAAGCTGGTGCCGTCTTGATCAGCCTCCTCCTCGGGCTCGCCCTCGCCGCCGGGCCCGACCCGTCGACGGTGGTCGGGCCCCCCGCCGGCCCGCCCCCCAGCGCCGAGGAAGTGGACGCGCGTACGCGCGCGATCTCGGCCAAGATCCGCTGCCCGGTGTGTCAGGGCCTGTCGGTCGCGGACTCCCCGTCCGAGAGCGCCCGCGCGATGAAGGACGAGACCGAGGCCCTCGTGGCGCAGGGCTACGACGAGGAACAGGTCATCAACTACTTCGAAGCCAGCTACGGCGAGTTCATCCGGCTCGACCCGACCGCGGAGGGCTGGAACATCCTGGTGTGGGCGCTCCCCGCGGCGCTGTTGCTGGGCGGCGGCGGCTGGGTCGCGTGGACGGTGCGGCGCCCGTCGACGCCGAGCCCCATGCCCGCGGTCGAGCCGGGGCTCCAACCCTGGGTCGACAAGGTCCTCGCCGACGTCGGTCCCGCCCATGTCTGAGACCAACTGGATCCCCGGCCTGGCCGTCCTCGGCGCCGGCGCGGTGATCGGCGCCATCCTCTGGTTGCGCACCCAGCGTGGCGCCGTGAGCGCCCACCGCACCGACGCCGGTGGGACCGATCTCGAACGCCAGCGGGACGCGATCTACGTGCAGATCCGCGATCTGGACGCGGGACGCGCCTCCATGTCCGCCGACGACTACCGCGCCGAGCGCATGCGCCTGGTGATCGAGGCCGCGCGTACGCTTCAGGCGATGAGCGGCGCCGCGGTCACCCCGGTCACCCCCCCGCCGCGAAGCCCGTCCTGGGCCGACCGCCACCCGACGCTCGTGGGCATGTTCTGGGGCGCCGGACTGGTGGGCTTCGGCACCGCGCTTTGGTTCGGCCTCAACACCGACGTGAAGCTCAAGCCCCCCGAAGCCATGCAGGGCGGGATGGGCGGGATGAGCGCCGCCCCCGACGCCGAGCAGCGCGCCGCGATGCAGAAGGCCCGCATGCAGGGCCTGCTCGACAGCGCGAAGGCCGCCTACGACACGACCCCCGACGACCCCGCGGTCGCCAACCGGTACGCCCACGTCCTGCTCCAGGCGGGCGAGCTGATGCCGGCCTTCGAGGTCACCAAGAAGGTGACGGCCGTCCACCCGGACGACCCCGAGGCCCGCACCCACCAGGCGATCGTCCTCATGGAGATCGGCGACATGGACATGGCCGCCGGCCTGCTCGACAAGGTGATCACCACCACGCCGGCGTTCGCCGAAGCGCTCGGGTACCGCGGCGCCATCGCCTACAACCGGGGCGAGTACCCCGCCGCGGCCGACCTCTGGCTGCGCGCCAAGGCCGCCGACCCCTCGATGGCCGGGATGCTGGATCCCCTGATCGCCAGCGCCCAGGCGGGCGGCCCCAAGAACCCGGTCGCCGGTGTCGAAGGCGCGCCCGCGGGCACCAGCACGGGAGGCCCTCCGGGGATGAGCTCGGCGCCCACCGATCGCGACGTGTCGGGGACGGTGGCCCTCGCCGCCGGGGTCGCCGCCCCCACCCAGGGGATGGTGTTCATCTACGCACGCCCGGCCGGGGTGGAGGGCGGGCCCCCGGCGGCCGTGGTCCGGGTGCCGATCTCGGCCTTCCCGCTCAGCTTCCGCCTCGGCCCCAACGACTCGCCGATGGGCGGGCCCTTCCCGGACACGATGACCCTCACCGCCCGGGTGGACCACGACGGCAACCCCAGCACGAAGGAGCCCGAGGATCTCGAGGGACGCGTCGAGAGCGTGACGCCCGCCCAGTCCGGGATCACGCTGACGTTGAAGCGGCGGGGTCCGTAGCCTCCGGGCTGGCCCGGAACGCGGACCGCCGCGGCTGGGCCGTTCAGCCTCCCAGGGCCGACTAACGGACCGTGACCTGCTTCCGCTGGTAGTAAGCGGCGACCTCGGGGTCCTGTAGGAACACCAGGGTGAGCACGCCGGAGACGACGCTGATCATCCCGCAGCCGAGGATGCCGAAGATCTCGACGATGCCAACCAGCATCGGCGGGCGGAGGCCGGTGTGATCACTGGAGAGGTGGCGGATCCCGCTGTAGATCTCGATGATGGCCAGCCCCCCGTAGATGAAGGGGATGCAACAGGCGAGGAAGCCCAAGCCGAAGGTGGCGAGCAGGACCGAGAACGAGGTGAAGATCCAGAGGATCGCCATGAGGACGTTCTGGATGCCCGCGATCAGGTGGAGGATTCCGATGGCCTGCACCTTCCCGGGCGGGCGATCGATCTCGCTCATCGTTCGTCGGATTCCACGACCGACTCACCGAGCCGCTTGCGGTACATCACGTCGCCCATCACGAAGGTCCAGACCGCGGCGAGGAAGTTCCCGACGCCGGGAAGCAGCAAGACGAACGCCAACATGACGCTGATTCCGCCGAAACAGACGAGCGGGAGGAGGACGAAGTTGTAGGCGAAGGAATCAGAGTTCACGGGTGCTCCGACGGCTGCGGAGGCTAACGGATCGGGCCCACCGCCGCCAGCGACCTGGGGTAGAAGGCCGGATGCCCGAGCTGCCCGAGGTCGAGTTCTGTCGGCGCACCCTGGAACGTTGGACGCGCGACCGACGTGTGCAGGACGTCATCGTGCGCGACCCGCGCAGCATCCGGGCCAGGCGCGCGGACCGTCCCACCGCCGGCCTCCCCGACGGCGAGGCCCGCCTCCGCGCGGTGGTCGCGGGGGCACCCGGCATCCCGACCCGCCACGGCAAGCGGCTCCTGTGGCCGTTCGGGACCGGCGCGCTGCTGCTGCACCTCGGCATGACCGGGAAGTGGAGCCGGGGGGCCGAGCCCCCCCACAGCAAGGTGGGCCTCAGCCTCGACGATGGGTCCACGCTCTGGTTCAGCGACCCGCGGCTCCTGGGGGGAGTGGTGCCGACCACCACCGTCGACGGCGAGGAGCAGCTCCACGAGGGACTCGGCCCCGACGCCTGGAACGAACCCTTCCCCCAGGTGCGGGGCCGCCGTCCGATCAAGGTGGCGCTCCTCGACCAGTCGGTGGTCGCCGGGCTCGGCAACCTGCACGCCGCCGAGGCGCTCTGGCGCGCCGGGATCCACCCCGAGCGCCCCGCCGATACGCTCGACGGCCCGACCCAGGTGCGCCTGGCGGCCGGCGTGCGCACCCAGTTGGAGACGGTGCTGGGCTGGTTCGCGGACGAGGACCACATCACCTACGTAGAGGAGCGCGGCGCGCCGAATCCGTTCCCCCTCTACCAGCGCGGCGGCGAGCCGTGCCCCCGGTGCGGCGCCCCGATTGGCAAGATCACGCAGGCCGGGCGGACCACCTGGTGGTGCGCGGGGTGCCAGCGCTGACCCGGGACGACCCCGACCGATCAGGGGTGGATCTGTTTGCCCGATGCGTCGAAGACCTTGATGGCGTCCACCGGGCAGGAGCGCGCGCCGGCGAGGATGGCCTCGTCGGAGTGCGTGCCGGGCCGGAGGTACGCGAGCCCACGATCGTTGATCGCGTAGACGTCCTCGGCTTCCTCGGCGCAGTTGGACGTGCCGCTGCAGATGTTCAAGTCGATGGCGACCTTCAGAGTCACGGGGCATTCCTCACGGGTTCGTCGCGTTTGACACGCGGATCTACTTCTATCCGGACCGCGATGCCGGGTTCGACGGTGAACGGCTGATCCCCGAAGAGGTAGCGCCCCTTCGGGAGCAGGCCGGTGAACGCCCCGGAGGCCGCGATCTCGGCCCGGGCCGCGGCGATGGCGGCCCGCTGATCGGGATCGAACGGGGGTTCCAGGGGCTCGAGCATCGCGGGCGCGCGCCGCGAGCCGACGAGCTGGACACTGCCGTAGGTGGCGTCGATGGCGGCCAATGAGTCGATCACCTCTCGGCTGCCCTTGACCCGGGCGGCCGCGACCAGTCGGTCCCGCGCGGCGTCGATGTTCCCGGAGTAGCGCGCCGCCTGGGCGCCGTAGACCAGCTCCTCGTACGCGAACTCGGCGCCGCGGCGCTCGAGCATCGCGTAGACCCGTTCGACCCCGGCCCACGCCTGACGCTGCGCGAGCGCGCGCAGCTCCTCGGTGAGGCGCACGGCCTCGGCCGCGGAGGCGTCCTCCGCGTACGCGGGCCGCAGCAGGCCGATGCAGAGGCAGAACAGGACCACGGTTGACTCCTAACGCAGAACCCGCAACCCGAACCCCTCGCACCGCTCCTCTCCTCCCCGGTGCGTGGGCTACGTTGCCGCGAACGTGATCCGTCTCTCCGCCATCGCCCCCTGGCAGCCCGCGTTCCTCGTGGCGCTCGCGCACGGCGTCTACGCCGGCGTGCACCTGCCTCCCAGCTCCGATCCGGTCCCGGCCGAGGTGCTCGGGCAGCTCCCGCCCGAAGAGCAGCTGCACGCGCGAACGCTGGGCGGCTTCCGGCAGGCGCAGTTCGTCGGGGGTCGCCTCGCGTTCGCCCAGGCCTTCGCGGAGCTCGGCCATCGCCGCCCGGCGATCCTCTCCGACGTCCACGGCGCGCCGCTGCTCCCGCGCGGGCTGGTCGGTTCGGTCACCCACAAGCAGGACCTCGCGGTGGCGCTGCTCGCCCGAGGCGCACCGGGCCTCGGGGTAGACCTGGAGGACACCGATCGCGACCGGCCCGGGGTCGCACGCCGGGTGCTACGGCCCGAAGAGCTGGCCGAGGTCGAGGCCCTGCCCCCGTCCCGCCAGTGGACCGAGACCGCGATTCGTTTCTCCCTCAAGGAATCGGTCTACAAGGCGCTCCACCCCTTCCTCCTCCGCTACATCGGCTTCGGCGAGGTCGCGATCCGAACCACACCCGAGGGGATCGATCAGGTGGTCCCGTACCTGCAACCCGGAGAGGGGCCGTTCGTCTTCGACGCCCGCCACACCTGGGTCGACAGCCGCATCCTCACCAGCGTGCGGGCCCGCCCGGCATGATTCACCTGTACACGGGAGGGGTGCGGGCGGGGAAGAGCCGTCTCGCCCTCGCCGAGGTCCAGACGCTGGCGCCCATCGGCACCATCCGCTTCGTCGCGACGGCCACGCCCGGGGACGGCGAGATGAGCGACCGCATCCGCCGCCACCAGGACGAACGAGGGCCCCGTTTCCAGACCCTCGAGGAGCCCATCCACCCCGAGCAGGCGCTCGACGACCCAGACGCTGCCGCCTTCCTCATCGACTGCATGACCCTCTGGATCAGCAACCTGCTCTTCCACCCCGGTAGCTCCGAGGTCTTCATCCACTCCCGCGTCGCCGCGCTGACCGCGCGCCTCGCCCGGGAGCCCCGGCCGGTGGTGGTCGTCACCAACGAGGTCGGCCTGGGGATCATCCCGGGGGACGCGCTGTCTCGTCGGTACCAGGACCACCTGGGCCGCGCCAACCAGGCCGTCGCGGCCGTCGCCGACCGGGTCGATTTCGTCGTCGCCGGGTTGGCGCTTCGGGTCCGATGAGCGCCGAGGGCGGTTCGGCGTGGACGGGGGTGCGCCTCGGACTGGCCTTCCTCACCCGGCTGCCTGGTCCGGACGGGATCGCCGCCGACCGCACCTTCGGCGCATCGGTGCTGGGCTGGCCGCTCGCCGGTCCCCTGGTGGGCGCCGCGGCGGTCGGGGGGCTGACCCTCGGCGCCTGGGGCGTGTCCCCGGCGTTCGGCGCGGTGCTGGCCGTGGTCGGTCCCCTCTGGCTCACCCGGGGGTTCCACCTCGACGGGCTGTCGGACTGCCTCGACGGGCTCCTGTGCAACGGCGACCGCGCGCGCACCCTCGCGGTCATGCACGATCCGCACGTGGGGGCGCTGGCCTCGGCCGGCATGACCCTCGCGCTCGTCTCCCGGGTCGTCCTCGTGCTCGCCTGCGTGGACCACGGGACGGCGCTCGGGGCGCTGCTCTTCGCGCCCACCCTCGCCCGCCTGCCGCTGGCCCTCGAGGTGCTCCTGGCCCGCCCCGCCAGCGACACCGGCCTGCTCGCCACCCTGCACCGGCACGTGCAGCCGTGGCACGTCGCGATCGCCACCGCGGGCGCCGTGCTGAGCCTGGTCCCCATCGCCGCGTTGGTGTCCGGCGGGGCCGCGCTCGCCGCGGTGATCGGGTGTTTCCTCGTGACCGCCGTCTGGCACGTGGTG
>JAYVAS010000628.1:0-13269 GCA_043750895.1 Pseudomonadota bacterium | reverse complement strand
TGTGGGCCGTCGTCCGTATTGGTGGGCGGACTCCGTCGGCCTCGAAAGGAGTCTTCCGTGTCCCAGACCCCCCGCCTCCCTCCCCTCGCCGCGTTGGAGAAGACCGCGGCGACCCTGCTGGTGCAGGTCGGGAAGGCGGATCCGGACGCGCTCGACGCGGTGCGCACGCTCCATCCCCGGGGTGCGGACGCCCTGCGCGGGTTCGCGGTGAGCGACGCGCGGCTCATCGTCGCGCGGCAACACGGCGCCCCGAGCTGGCCACGCCTGAAGCGGGACATCGCGGTGCACGACGACTACGCGTGGGATCCGCCCGACGACCCCGCCGAAGGGGTCCCGGGCGCACCGGTGGGCGACGCGCTCATCCGGCTCGCCACGGTGACCTACGGAAGCTGGCGCCCCGAGCACGCGGTCGCCGCGCGCGCGCTCCTCGCCGCCCAGCCGGAGCTCGCGGTGGCGAACATCTACACCGCGGCCACGGTCGGGGATGTGGCCGAGGTGGAGCGCCTGCTCGCCGCGCGCCCCTCGCTCGCCACGGTGCGGGGTGGGCCCTACCGGTGGGAACCGCTGCTGTACGCCTGCTACTCCCGTCTGGAGAGCGGGGACCCCGGCCACGACACCCTCGAGGTCGCCCGGCGGTTGTTGGCCGCGGGTGCGGATCCCAACGCCGGCTTCCTCTGGGGCGGCAACTCCCCGCCGTTCACCGCGCTCACCGCCGCGTTCGGGCTCGGGGAGGACCCTTCGAGCCAGCCGCCCCATCCGCGGGCCGAGGAGCTGGCGCGGGCGCTGCTCGAGGCCGGCGCGGACCCCAACGACGGCCAGACCCTCTACAACCGGCACTTCGGGGCGGACGACGCCCACTTCGTGCTCCTGTTCGCCTTCGGTCTGGGCACCGACAAGGCGGGGCCCTGGTTCGGGCGACTCGGAGACCGGCTGCCCGCGCCCGAGCGGATGCTGGAGGAGGAGCTGTGGTTTGCGGCGCGCGCCGGCTTCGAGGGCCGGGTGCAGCTCCTGCTGGAGCGCGGCGTGGACCCCAACCGAGCCGGGGTTCGGGACGGGCGGACGCCCTGGCAGGTGGCGACGCTCGCGGGGAACGTCGCCGTCGTGGCCCGGCTCGAGGCCGCCGGGGCCCGGCCCATCGCGCTCTCGGCGGTGGAGCAGTTCGTGGTGGCCTCGGTGTCAGGCGACGCCGCCGTGGCGCGGGCCCGGTACGACGCGGTGAGCGCCGCGCTCGACGAGGCGGCGCGGGTCGTGATCGTCCACCGTGCGGTGGAAGCGGGCAAGGTGGCCGCGATACCCATCCTCGCCGCCCTGGGCTTCCCCTTGAGCGGGAGCACGACCCACGACGGCGCGGGGGCGAACCTGACGGTCACACCGCTCCACAACGCGGCGTGGGCGGGGAATCTGGACATGGTGCAGGCGCTGGTGTCGGCGGGTGCGGACGTCCGGGCGACGGACCCCGCCTACGGGGCGACCCCGGCCGGGTGGGCGGCGCACAACGGCCAGCACGCGGTGGCCGCCTGGCTGCGCGGGGTCGCGGACCACTAGCCGGATACACCTCACTCCGTGCTGGTCCTGCTCCTCCCGCTCGTCCTCGCCGCTGAGCCCGTCGTGGGCGTCGGCGCGCTGGCGCGGGTGGGGGATGCGCTCCCGGGCGCGACGGTGGAGCGGGTGGACCTGCACCCCGAGTACGAGCGGTACTGGCTCCGGTACGGGGACGGCGCGCTGATCCCCGCCGAAGCCACCCGCGCTTCGGCAGGGTCGGAGGGGCACTGCACCGCCCATGACGTCACGCTCTACCTCCGCGAAGACATGGGGCAGGGCCAGCCGCCCGAGGCGACTGCGCCGATGGCGGCCCTGTGCGGCCGTCTGGTGGAGCACCCGCCCACCCTCCGCCCGCGGGGTGGGGTGGTCTCGGAGGTCGCGCCGCCCACACCGCCGCCCCTGGTGGCGCCCCGGCGAGACACGGCGCGCGCGGTCCTCTGGAAGCCGCTCCACGCCGTGGTGGCGGGGCTGGTGCTCGCCCTCGCGGTGTCCGTGCGTCGGGTCGGTCGGCCACCCCGCGAGGCCCGTGGCGACGCCGCGCTGGTCGGGGTCCTCGCCCTCGCCGCCGCCCTGCTCGGGAAGCCAGGGATCTTCAACGGGGGCGGGGCGGCCTACGAGAAGATCGTCCTCGCCTGGGGCGTGGATGTCGACAGTCCCTACGGCGATGGCTTCGGGGTGCTCTACGGCCCGGTGCTCGGGTTGCTCAGCCGGGTCCCGGGCGTGCTGTTCGCGCTCAACGACGCCGTCGCCGTCTGTGCACCGGTCCTCCTCTGGGGCCTGGTCCGCCTCCACGCGGACCGCCGCGCGTCGCTCACGGCCGGGATCGGGCTCGCCGCGCTCCCCTTGCTGCTCCGGCTGGGCCCGACCGAGGTGATGCACGTGCCGGTCACCACGCTTTCGCTGCTGGCCCTGGTCGGCGCGGCCGGCTTCCGCCGTGGCGGGGACCCGGCGCTGGGGGTGGTCGGCGTCCTCTCCGCGACGTTGGTGGTCTACCTGCGCCCCGAGGCCTTGCCCTTCCCGGTCGTCGTCGCGGCCTTCGCCTTCGGCGCCACCTCACGTTGGCGGTGGCCGCTGGGGTGGGCGCTGGTGGCGGTGGTCGCGGTGCGCCTGTCCACGCTGGTGTTGGAGCAGGATGTGCTCCGGCCGGCGGCGATGCTCCGCGGCGACGTGCTCCGCGCGGCCCTCTTGCCGGCGCTGGTGTCGGCGGCCCACCGCGCGGCGGGCTCGACCTTCTGGAACGGATCGCTCACCCCGGCCGGGCTCTGGCCCTTCGCCCTGCTCGGCGCGGTGGTAGCGCCCCCGTCGTTCCGTTGGCGGCTCCTGGTCTGGTGGGTCGCGGTGGAGGCGCCGGTGCTGGCGAAGGTGTCTCCGGTGGCGGACGCGGTCCGCCTGCAGCTCCCCGCCCAGTCGCTGTGGTTGGTGTTGGTGGGCCTCGGGGCGGCGGCGCTGCCGGCGCGCTGGCTGGTCGTGGCGCCGGGGCTCATCGGGGCGGTGTGGTTCCTGGGGCGACCGGGGTGGCTGCGGTGGGCCAATCACGACGAGTACGACGTCCTCGCCGAGCGGGTCCCGGCGCTCGCCGCCGACGACGTGGTGGTCTACGACGACGTCGGCAACCGGGGCGGCAAGTTCGCCCGGGTGATGGAGGTCATGGGCCCGGCGCGGTGGGTGCGGGCTTCGGACTGGCTGGGCGGGAGCGCGGACGGTCCGCCGACCCACTGGTGGCGCGGAGTGAGCGAGGATCCCGCGGTGACGGCGGCGATCAGCGCGCGGTGCACCGCGGCGCGGGTCGCCGGTGGGCGGGTGCGCGGCGCGGTGGACGAGGACCTCGTGATCGACCCGGCCGGGAAGGACGTCGCGTTCTGGTCGATCCGGTGCGGACCGGACCGCTGATCAGTCCCGTGGGCGCATGCTCGCGGGGTCGGCCTCGTCCCCGACCGCCTCGACGGGGCAGCTCTCCAGCGCCGCGCGGAACATGTCGGTCAGCTCGGGGACGACCGACTGCACGTACGCCTTGCGGTTCTCGTCGCGCCAGAAGATCTCGGGGCTGATGTCGGTGCAGGTGTCGCAGGAGATGCAAGCGGTGTCGACGAACCAGGGGCCGGCGATGTTTCGGGGGTGACGTTTTTCGGGGTCGGCCATGAACCGGCGCTTAACGGGTCGTCGTCACCGGGTGGTCTTTGCGCCCGGGCGAATTCCGCGCACCACCGCCGCGCTCGGGCCGACCGTCGCCCCGCCCTCCTGTCGCAGGCCATGGTCGTCGGGCTGTTCGTCGCTGCGGAGACCGCGGCGTTGGGCGATGCGCGCCACCAGCGCGGGGTCCGGTTCGGCGCGCAGCACCGCCCGCATGATCGCCACCACGTCGCCCTGTACTGGGAAGAGCTCGGCGGGGTCGTAGTGGTAGCCCATCGAGTAGAGGCCGGCGCAGACCGGGTCCAGCGGGCAGGCGTCGCAGGCAGCGGCCTTGCCGTGGAGGAACTGTTTCTGGAGGACGAAGCCCTTCTTGTCGAGGAAGCGGATGCAGCGCTCCTCTTCCTTGACGATCTTGCGGGTCTCGGTGGACGCCCAGGCGTAGGCCGGCATGTAGCAGAGGGGCACCCGCTCGGCGCGGAAGCTGCGTCCGCTGGCGTGCAGGTAGTCCATCGCGCGGCGCAGGCTGACCTCGAACTCCGCGAGCCGGGGGATGACGTCCGGGTTGCGCTCCGCCCGGTTCATGTTCGGGTCCATGTTGTTCCACACGAAGTGGCGCACGTGGGGGAACGTCTCGCAGATCCAGCGGACGGTGTGGTCCAGGTGATCGCTGTTGGCGGCGTTGATGACGGTGTTGATGTCGCTGGTGATGGCGCGACCTTCGGTCTGCATGGCGCCGACGTGGCCGAGGGCGGCGGTGATCATCTCGAACGCGCCCGGTGTCTGGGTCAGGTAGTCGTGGACCTCGCCGCGGGCCGAGTGCAGGGACAGGTGGACGTGGGAGAGGCCGGCGTCGACCAGGGCCCGGAACCAGTCACCGTCGGCGAGGCGCTGGCCGTTGCTGATCATCCGCACGAAGAGCCCGCGGGCGCGGCTGTAGGCGATGGCCGGCAGCAGCAGGGGGGCGATGGTGGGCTCCCCGCCGGTGAGGATGATGCCGTCGTAGTGGCGCTCCACGAGGTCGTCCACGTGGGCGCGCATCTCGGCTTCGCTCAGGTCCACGCCGCTGGGCGGGTTCGAGCAGAAGCGGCAGTGCTGCTTGCAGTCCCGCGTGAGCTGGAGGTAGCCCAGGTTGGCCAATCAGCGCCTCGCCGCCCAGCGCCCCAGGCCTTCGATGTTCGCGCGCAACACCCGCGTGGCGGCCGCGTCGGCGCCGGCGGTGAGCGCCTTGAACTTGAGGAAGCCCACGTCGTCCCGACGGGGCGCGGACCCCAGCGCGTAGCCCAACAGGCCGGGGGCGGCGAGCCACACGCCGTGGCTGTACTCGCTGCGGAAGGCGTCCTTGGCGGAGAGCGCGCTCGTCTCTGGGGTGAGGATCGACCAGCCGGCCGTCTGGTACCCGCGGTGTTCGCCCAGGCGCTCCAGGACGAGCTCGTGGTGGACGGCGCCGAGGATCGGCAGCTCCACCTTCTGGTAGAAGCGGACCTTGGCGGGGGGCACGAAGCGTGGGTCCTTGATCGAGCGGCACACCGCGCAGTGATCGAGGTTCCCCACGTAGTGGTCCACGTCCATGACCGCGTCGATGGCCTTGGCCGGGTCCAATCCCGGGATCGGGAGGATCCCGACCCCCTCCTCGGTGGGGCGACCGCCGTGGGGCCAGTGCGCGAAGAAGAAGGCCGTGGGCGGCGTGGCGGGAACGTGGGCGAGCACACGTTCGAGGAATCCGGGTAGTTCCAAGATGACCCTCACACCCGAGCCACGTAGCGCGCCCGGCGGCGCGGTGCTGCGCTACGCCGCCCTGCCCACCCCGGTCCAGGTGAGGATGGCGGGCAGACGCTCCGGCGGCGCCTCGAAGCGCGTCGATCCGACGCCGTCGAAGGCCCGCAGCTCGCCGACGCCGCCTTCGACCGTGTGGTCGATCCACACGAAGCCGTTGGTGCCGACGGGCTTCACGCACTCGACGTCGTCGTAGGCGCTGGACCAGTGCCCGGTGTTGAGGAACTGGACGCCCTCGACCACGCTGGCGCCGGCGCGGTGGGTGTGGCCCATCACGACGCGCTTGACGCCCGCGGCCCGGGCGAGCCGGCCGATGTAGGCGTGCATGTTGACCTCGGTGTTGCCGACCTCGGAGCGGCAGCCGCGCGCGTAGGCGAAGAACGCCGGCAGCAGCCCGAGGAAGACCGCGCCGATCCACAGCGGGCTGATCTGGGCGAGCCAACGGAGCGCGGAACCGAACTGGAAGGCGGCGATCATGAGCAGCACGAGCAGCCCGGCCCGGTCCAGCCACAGCTCCCGCGCCACGCGGAGCGGCGAAAAGACCGCCGAGTGGACCATGAACTCGCGCAGGGTCCGCACCATCCCCGGGGTGGCCTGGGCGCGGCGGGCGACGTCGTCGACGCGCGCTTCGACCTCGAGGGGGTTCTTGCGGGCGGGGCGGAAGCCCTCGTCCAGTGTGACCCAGAGCGTGACGCACGCGGTCCAGAACCAGGACCACCCGAGGAGTGGCTGGTGGCGAACGATGTAGCGTAGGAAGAAGGTCAGGTATTCACCGATGGGACGGATGAAGCTGGACTCGACGTGGGGGTTGAAGTACCCCATGCCGTTGAGCATGAGCTTCCCGGCGACGTTCCCGAAGGGCGACCGCACCCGGGACTGGCCGTCGATCTCGATGAACGGGTGCACGGGGTCCTGACAGACGCAGTAGGCGTCGAACTGGTTGCCGTGCATGACCAGGGTGTCGCCGCCGGCGATGCGGAAGAACTCGCAGAAGGTCACGCGCTCCGGGGTGTGCTCGGCGAGGGCGGCCACGAGCACCGCCTGGACGGCGGGCCAGTGTACGTCGAGGTCGTGGTTGCCGACGATGAACACCAGCGTGTTCCCGGACTCGATCCAGCGGCGCAGGCGCGCGAACACTTCCGGGTGGGCGTCTACGATGCGCTGCATCTTCCAGGTGGACTTCGACTCTTCGGCGTTCAGCCCGCGCATCCGCTCGAGCCAGCTCACCGGGAACGGGGCCGGTTCGGGGACGGCGACGATGGTGTCGAAGTCGAAGACGTCTCCGGCGAGGATCAACTCGACGGGGGCGCCCTGGGCCTCGGCGTGGAGGTGATCGATGAGCGCGAGGAGGTGATCGTCCCGGTACACGCCGCGCTGTTTGAAGCGTCGCCATCCGGGCCGACGGGGATCCGGCTCCTCGAAGTCCGACAAGTGGAGGTCACTGGCGACGGCGGTGTAGGTGGGCATGTGCATTTTGGACACCGGAGGTCTCCTCTCCATTCGTCTCCAGATAGGGCACGCTGGTGTCGAAACTGTCACCGCTTCGCAATTCTGTTGGGAATCCTGTGAGGTTGCCACCCGCGACGACCGCCCCGTGGTGATCGTTGGGGCCGGACGGGTGGGTCGCGTGTTCGCCCGCACCGGTGGGCGCATGGTCGTCCGGGGCGAGCCGATCCCGGTCGACGCGCCGATCGTGGTGTGCACGCGGAACGACGACGTGGAGGCGGTCATTCGGGCCACGCCGGAGGCAGCGCGGTCTGACCTGGTGTTCGTGCAGAACGGGGTGCTGGCGCCGATCCTGGCCCGGTATGGACTCGACGACGCCACCCAGGGGGTGCTGTGGTTCGCGGCGGCCGATCGCTCCGGGCGGGCCGAGCCCGGGCCGCCTTCGTGGTTCTGGGGGCGTCACGCCGAGGGGATGGTCGACCTGCTGCGCGGGCTGGCGCTGCCGGCGGAGGTGCTCCCCGATCGCGGGTCGCTGGGGGTGGCGATCCGGCACAAGCTGCTGTGGAACGTCGTCTACGGGCTGCTCGGCGAGCGGTATGGGGTCCCGGTGGGGCAGGTGCCCGAAGCGGAGGTGCGGGCGCTGGTGATCGAGCTGGCGCCGGTACTGCAGGTCCCGGCCGATCCCGGGCCGCACCTCGCCTACGCCGCGTCGATTCCGACCTTCCCGGCGTCGGTGAAGGAGTGGGCGTGGCGGAACGGGTACGTGCGGGCGCGTGCCGAGGCCGCCGGCATCGCCACCCCGCGGCACGACGCGCTCCTCGCCGCCGTGGGGCGGTAGACCGCGGGTCGCGGGGGCGGATAGCCGCACCGATGCCGCGTCGCCGAGTCCCGTCCCCCTCCCTGGAGCTCACCGAACGCGAGATGCGCGAGATGGTCGACCGGTCGATGGACCGCATCGTGGGGTTCATCGGCGACCTGGAGACGGCCCCCACCGTCCGGAACGACGGCGCCCGCCGCGCCGCCCGGTCGTTGCGGGAGTCGTTCCCCGAGCGCGGGGTGCCGTTCCGGCGTCTGCTCGGTCAGCTCTTCGACCGGGTGCTGCCGTACGGCCTCAACACCGCCGGGCCGGGGTACCTGGCCTACATCCCCGGGGGCGGGCTGTTCCACGCGGCGGTGGCCGATCTGATCGCGGATGCGACCAACCGTTACGTGGGCATCTGGATGGCGGCCCCGGGCCTGGTGCAGGTGGAGACCAACGTCATCCGGTGGTTCTGCGAGATGGTCGGGTACCCGCCCGAAGCCGGCGGGGTGCTCACCACCGGGGGGTCGCTCGCCAACCTGGGCGCGATCGTCGCGGCGCGCACCGCCCGGCTGCCGCCGGCCTTCCTGGGCGGTCGAATCTACGTGTCGGCGCTGGTGCACCACTCGGTCACCAAGTCGGCCCGGGTCGCCGGCTTCGGGCCGGAGGCGGTGCGCGTGGTGCCGGTGGACGACCGATTCCGCATGCGCGTCGATGAACTGACATCGTTGATCGCCGAGGACCGGGCGATGGGCTTCCTCCCCGCGATGGTCGTGGCGTCGGCCGGGACGACCGCGACGGGGGCGGTCGATCCGCTGGGCGACGTGGCCGACCTGTGCGTCCGGGAGGGCCTGTGGTTGCATGTGGACGCCGCGTACGGGGGCTTCTTCGCGCTGACGGAGCGCGGGAAGTCGGCCCTCCGGGGCATCGAACGCGCCGACTCGGTGACCCTCGACCCCCACAAGGGTCTGTTCTTGCCCTACGGAACGGGGTGCCTCCTGGTGCGGTCCCTGGCCACGCTGCGCGCGGCGAACGCGTCCTCGGCCTCGTACCTGCCCGCGTCGCAGACCGACCCGGAGTGCTGGGACTTCGCCGACCTCGGGCCGGAGCTCTCGCGCGACGCCCGTGGGCTCCGGGTGTGGCTGCCGCTGAAGATGCACGGCGCTTCGGGCTTTCGCGCGGCGCTCGACGAGAAGCTGGACCTGGCCCGGGTCGCGGCGGACGCCATCTCGCGGCTACCGGCGCTCGAGTTGGTGGCGCCGCCGGAGCTCTCGCTCCTCGCCTTCCGGGTGGTGGACCCCGATCCCGCCGAGGGCGATCGACGCACCCGTCGGCTCGGGGCGCGGGTGAACGCCCGGCGACGGGTGTTGTTGACCGGCGTGGAGATCGACGGTCGCTACCTCCTTCGCGTGTGCGTGCTCTCGTTTCGCACCCATGCGGCCCAGATCTCGGCGTTCATCGAGGATCTCGAGGGCGGGCTCGCCGCCAACGCGTGAGCGGCGGGCGGGTCGGGGGTTTCCCGGTAGGCTGGGAAATCCTTTTCCCGCGATTACATTAGGTATAAAGTTAGATATTCTAGTTCTCTACATTACTGGGACTAATGGCTGGGAAAGTTCTTTCCCAATCGGTCGCGCGAAAACGGGGCTTTGCTCGTTGACGCGGGTTGGCACGCGTCTTGCTCTATGTGTCTGCGACGCCCGGGAAACCGGGTGGAACGAACCGGAAGGTTCGTCTCCGGTCCGAGGCCTGGGCCACTCCGCAAGGAGGGGTTGGGGTCGCGGGAGCTGGAGCGTTCTTTGACGTTCCCCTGATAAGACCGACCGTCGCACGTGGAGCTTGCTCCGAGGTGAACGGGAGGTGGTGGTAGTCAGGCAAGCCCAAGGGAGTAACGGGCCGCCGCAACCGGAAACGGGCGCGACGGCAACGGACCCGGATGTGGAGCAAAGCCTCGAGGGTCGAAGAAGACCGAGGAGGAAGTTCGGCGCGGTGAACCGAGCGCGAAAGCGCGAGGGTGACGTGTCGGGAGCTGCATACGGGGGGAAGACTTCGAAGGGCAGAGATGCGTCGCGGGGAAGCTCCGAAAGGGGCGGAAACGTGGCGAATCCTATGGTCGGGAGCGTGTTGCAATACACACGCAGGCTCTCGGAGGAGCAAGCCGTCGAGGTGGTGAGAAACCACGCGGACGGAACGCGGAGCGGCGCTGGCAAGCCGTTCCCGAAGAAGGCCACGACGTGGTCTTCGGGAGTGGACTCCGGGATTCGGTGCCTCGACGGAAGGATGGTCTTTGAACACAAACAATGGTGTGGTGGGGTCGGCCAGTGATGGTCGGCCGGATGCGAACGCGGGCAACCGCGAACGCGACGAGGCGAGGTCGCTTCAAGCGGTCGTCGCAAGGCCCGAAGGATGGGGAGCCCGTACTTTCGTATAGGCGGCCCACCGGCACGAGGGTCCTCGAAGGATAGGAACATCCGCGAAAGTGGAACATCCGAAGTCCACGGAGGGCAGCAAGAGGAGCCAAACTCGGCAACCTCCTGTCGGAAGATCTCGATTACATCCTTGAAGGCCACGGTACGCACTGGACGGTGCCCGACCCCCGCGCTTGCGTGGGGAGATCTTCGCGCTTGCGCAAAGAACCACGGAATCCGCCGCGTCTCGTCCCACCTTGATTGTGCTTCACCACCCCGGTGCCACCGGGCGTCCGGCCCCCCTCACCGCAAGGTGAGGGGGGTTCGTACTTTTTGGCCCCTGCACACGCGCGGCCGTCCGGTCGGGCCGCCCCCCGTCCGCCCCCCGTCCGCCCCGCCCGTCCGATCAGTCCGCCGACTGCCGTTGGCCACGCCCGAAGGTCTGGGACAGCACGCGCACGACTTCGGAGCGCTCCCACGGAAGGTCGCGCAGGCGCCACAGCCAGTTGCCTTCCGGCACCCCCGGCGTGTTCATCCTGGCGTTGGTGCCCGCACCGATGACGTCCTGGATGGGGGCGATGGCGGTGTGCGCGATACTGGCCCAGGCCTCGCGGAGCATGGCCCAGCCGACATCGGAGCCGTCGCGCCCGGTGTACCGGCGGAACCGGTGGCGGGTGGCCTCGTCGGTGCGGAGGTACCAGCCGGCGGTGGTGTCGTTGTCGTGGGTGCCGGTGTAGGCCACGAACCCCGGATTCTCGAAGTTGTGGGGCAGGAACGGGTGATCGGCGCCGTCCCCGAACGCGAACTGCAGCACCTTCATCCCGGGTAGCCCGAGGGCGGTGCGAAGCTCGGTGACGTCGGGAGTGATCTCGCCCAGGTCCTCGGCGATGAGCGGGAGTCTCCCGAGACCGGCCGCCAGCGCGTCGAAGAGGGCGCGCCCCGGTCCCGGCTCCCAGCGACCCTTGCGGGCGTCCGTCTCGCCGCCGGGAATGACCCAGGACGCGACGAGCCCGCGGAAGTGGTCGATGCGGACGATGTCGACCAGGTCGAGCTCGCGACGCAGGCGCCGGACCCACCAGTCGAAGCCCTCGGCGGCGTGGACCTTCCAGTCGTAGGTGGGGTTGCCCCAGCGTTGGCCAGTGGGCGAGAAGTAGTCCGGGGGCACGCCGGCTACGGGATCGGCGTCGCCGTTCTCGTCGAAACGGAAGAGGCGGCGGTTGGCCCATACGTCGCAGCCGTCGCCGCTCACGTAGAGCGGCAGGTCGCCGACGATCGCGATGCCCTGGGCGCGAGCACGAGCGCGTACCGCCTGCCAGTGGCGGTCGAAGAGGAACTGCACGCCGGTCTCGCAGCGCATGGCCTCGGCCAGCTCGACGCGGAGCGGCGAGGTCGGGCTACGGTCGGCGCTCGGCCAGTCGGGCCAGCCGCCCCCGTGTCGTTCGGCCAGGGCCGCGTAGAGGGTCCACTCGTCCAGCCAGTCCTGGGTGGCTGCCCAGGCCACGCAGGCCGGATCCTCGGCCACGCGCGCACCGGCGGCCCGCACGAGGGGCAACTTCCATGCGCGTACCAGCTCGGGGTCCCCCGCCTCTCCACCCCAGGGCAGGGTGGTCGGTTCGAGCAGGCCCTCTCGGATCAGCTCCTCGACCGAGACGAGACGCGCGTCCCCCGCGAAGCCCGAAGGGCTCGCGTAGGGGGACTCGCCGGCGCCGACCGGATGCAGCGGCAGCACCTGCCAGCGGTCGAGGCCCGACTCGGCGAGCCAGTCGATGAACGCGAACGCGTACGGCCCGAGCTCCCCGATCGGACCCGGTCCCGGGAGGCTCGAAGGGTGCAGGAGGACCCCGGCGTGGCGCGTCGGCACGGCCTAGATTTTGAGGCGCCGACCGCCCCGGCGCTTACGCATCATGCCGGTGAGGCGTAGCCGCGCCTTCGTGTGCTTGGCCTTCAAGCCCGCGCGATAACGGCTGGTCTTGTTGCGGTTCTTCTTGGCGGGCTTCTTGGGCATGGGAACTCCGAGCGGCGCGGGCTAACGCGGGCACGCCTGGGTGTCACCCACCTGATCGACGTGGGGTTCGGCCGAGCCGCTGATACACCCGCACCATCTGCCGTTCTTTGTACCGATCGTGGCGGTTTTCGCCGGTTTCGTTGGCCTCTTCGGTGGCCGCGTCGATGAGCTGGAACTCGACGGAGACCAGGACGGACTCGCCGAGCAACGATCGGCGCTTCGGGGCGGCGAGGCCCTCGATGTCGTACACGCGCACCGGAAGGTCGGCGATGAAGTTGATCACCCGATAGTCAGCGCCGGAGCTCGAGTTTTCGTTGTCCCCGGTGTTTACGGACCCGGAGATGGCCGGTTCGGGCAGGGAACCGATCAGGGCGGCCAGCTCCCTCGCAGAGAGCAGGTTGTTGTGGGACTGGCCGGGGGTGATGGCGGGGAAGGGAATGAGGTTGCGGGTCAGCCAGGCGAGGGCGGGGACGAGGTCTTCGCGGCGCTCGGTGACGACGCGGAAGCGCAGCTTGTCGAAGATGGTGGCGGCGGTGGACTCCCGCTTCGCGAGGAGCTTGGTGATCACGCTGGGCCGCGTCTTCCGGTTGCCGTAGAAGGCGTGGAGGGGGAAGCCGTCCTGCCGCATGCCGGCCGCGGCGGTGAGGACCGCCTGGTTGGCGAGGTTGACCAGGTCCGCCTCCCGAACCGGGCACTGGGAGCGGAGCTCCTGCATCTCGAGGTGGTTGATGACATGGACCAGCTTGAGGATGGCGCAGTATCGGATGCGGTCCCGGCTGAACCGCTCGCGCATGGAGGCGCGGAGGAAGGCCTCGCGGACGTCGCGGGGGCGACGCACCTCGTTGGGGAAGGACAGCCCGACGTGCTCCTCGAGGTAGTTCACCGCCTGGTTGTAGAGGTAGCGCAGCCGCTCCTTGGCCCACTCGTGGCTCACCACGTCGCAGCCCCAGAGGCGGAGGAAGTGATTGATCTCCTCCAACGTGCGGAAACGCAGCCCGGTCCAGTCGACCACCGAGGCGCCGGTGAGCGCCAGCAGCGCCGCCTCGACGTCCAGCGGCGTCAGGCTCCGGTGCAGTGGCGCCGGAACCTCCATTTCATCGAGTTCGATCGCGTCCAAGCGCATGATGGGGAGCGTAGCCCGTTGCCCGGGCGGTGTGGCTTCGTTATGG
>JAYVAS010000627.1:0-3031 GCA_043750895.1 Pseudomonadota bacterium | reverse complement strand
GGGAGATCGAGCGTCTCGGTGTGGGGGAGGACCGAGATCCCGCCCCGGTCGAGGGAGAAGGGGATGGTCAGCGTGTGGCTGGGCGCGAGGTCGATCTCGGCCGGGAAGTCGGCGGTGGCACCGCCTTCCACGCGGAGGTTGGTGAGCTTGGCGGACACGAAGCGGGTGCCGGCCGACACCTCGACCACCGCGTTGGGGTTCTCGCGGGTGGGCTGGGTGACCACCTTGACGGTGAGCGCGGCGGAGGTCGCGTCGGCGCGCAGCAGCGGCGCGATGCGCTCGAGCGGCATGCGGTGGACGAAGCTCTCCGCCCAGACCGGGAACGAGGTCTTGGTGGTGTCGACGCGGTGGGCGCTCGGAAACACGGCGCTGGCGGCGACGATGCCGCCCTCGTCGATCGGGTACTCGGGGAGGGCCGCCGTGGGGAAGAAGGTGGCGGCGACGATGCGATCACCCCGGCCCTTCGCGACCGCGTCCTTGAGCTTGTCCACCCCGCGGATGGCGCGGCACCCGCGGCCGCCGGAGTCGTAGTCCGATCCGACCGACGGGCTGTGGCAGAAGGACCCGACCATGTAGACGTAGATCACCGGCGCGGCGTCGCTTCGGGTGATCTGGTTCGCCGCGTAGGCCAGGCCCGCGCCGAGATCCGAGTCCTTCGCGGAGGTGAGGTCGATGGCCTTGATGCGGGCGACGAGCGCGTCCCGCCCGGCCTCGTCGATGAACGTGACCGGGAGCGAGGTGCTCGGCCGGATGTGGTAGACGAGGATGGTGACCGAGTCCCCGACGGGGAGCTTGGCGACCATCGCGGCGATGGCGTCGCGCGAGGCCTGGGCCACCGCGAACTGACCACCCGAGGTGTCCAGCAGGAACAGGTGCTCCACCGCGGCCGCGGTCAGGCGGGGAGAGGCCTCCACCAGCGCCTTCTCGGCGGCCGACAGCTCGACCAGCGCGGGAGGCGGCGGGGGCGGCGCGGGGGGGGGCGTGCGGCGCCGCGCTTCCGCTGGAGAGAGCAACAGGGAGACGAGGAGGAGCAGGGTCGACACGGCGCCGGTTGTAGCCCGATTCGGCCGCGGGGCAAGCTCTCGCCGCCCGCCGAACGCCCGGGAGATCTCAGACCGCGGCCTTGATGGCCTTGACGAGCTTGGGCGTCAGCTTGCCCCAGTCGGCATCGTCGGTCTTGGTGACGGTGACGAAGTCGTTCACCGCGAACACGCTCTTCACGCCGCCGACGGCGAAGATCGCTTTGCCGAGCGGGTGCTTCTCGGCTTCCTCGGCGGAGGCGAAGGAGAGCGAGCCCTTCTCCACCACGCGCACCGAACAGGAGAACTTCCGGGCGTTGGGGTTCGGCGTGTCCTCCGGCGTCACGTCGACCGCCTTCTTGGCCGGCTTGGGCTTCTTGGTCTCGGGGTCGGCCAGGGCGCCGCCGTGGTCGTGGCCGTGATCGTGCCCGTGGTCCGCCTCGGCCTTGGGGGCCTCGGCCTTGGGGGCCTCGGGGGCGCCGCCGTGGCTGTGGCCGTGGTCGTGCCCGTGGTCCTCGGCCTCGGCCTTGGGGGCGGGGCGGGGCGGGGCGGGCTTCTTCCGCGGCGGCGGCGGCGGCGGCGGTTCAGCTGCCGGCGCGTTGTTCCGCCCCATGACGGTGGCGGCGATGAACTGGGCGATACGAACGGGGAGCTTGGCAAGTTTTTTGAACATCACACACCGGGTGCCGGCGCCTAACCCGATGATGGATGGCGAAAAGGGGTAGCGGAAGGGATGGGCTACGGTGTTTAGAGGACACCATGATCTTCTTCCTGCTCGCCTGCGCCACGAAGCCCGCCGACACCGCCGCCCCGGACACCGAAGGAGCCGCCCTCTGGGCCGACACCCGGGCCATCCTGGACGAGAACTGCGCACGCTGCCACACCGCCGGCGGTCAAGCGACGTCCTTCGACGATCCCGCGACGGTGCAGGCGCTCGCCCCCACCATCGTGGCCTACGTCGACTCGGGGTACATGCCGCCGGCTGCGCCCGATCCGACCTGCAACGACTACGAAGGTTCGGACACGTTCACCCTGGACGACGGCGAGAAGGCGGCCCTGACGGCCTGGGCGGACGCGGGCGCACCGCTGGGCACCGCCGCGTCCACCGCGCTGCCCTCGGGCCCGACCTCGGGGCCCTTCGACGTCGAGGTGTTCGGCGCCGAGGCGTACGTTCCTTCCTTCGGCGACGACGGCAACGACTACCGCTGCTTCCTGCTTCCCGTCGGCAACGCCGAGACCACCTTCCTCACCGGTATGGAGGCCATCGTCGACGCGCTGCCCATCGTCCACCACGTCGTCATCTTCGAGGTGAAGAACCGCAGCGGCATCCCCGAAGACGTCGAGGATCCCACGCGGGGCTTCGCCTGCAGCGGCCTCGGCGGGCAGGGTTGGGACTACGTGAGCGCCTGGGCCCCCGGCGCGAACCCGATCCTCTTCCCCGAGGGGAGCGGGTTGCGGCTGCCGGCCGAGGCCGAGCTGGTGCTCCAGATGCACTACTTCGACAGCTTCGACGGGGCCGATCAGCTCTCCGACCGTTCCGGGTATGGCCTACACCTCGCCGACTCGGTCGACCGCCGGGTCACCATCGCCGGCTACGGGGCCACCAACTTCGAGATTCCGGCAGGGGACCCGGCCTACGCGGTGTCGGGTGAGGCCACCTGGGGTGGCGCGGACAAGGAGGTGCTCGGCGTCTGGCCGCACATGCACGTGCTCGGCTCGGGCATCGACGAGCGGATCGTGCACGCGGACGGGTCCGAGACCTGCCTCCTCCACCAGGATCGCTGGAACTTCCACAACCAGATCTACGCCAGTCTGCTCGCCCCGGTGCGGGTCACCGACGGCGACACCGTCGTGACCACCTGCACCTACGACAACTCCGCGGAGAACCCGGAGCAGCTCTCCGATCCGCCGCAGGACGTGGGCTTCGGCGAAGAGACCAACGACGAGATGTGTTTCGGCTTCACTTACCTGATCGACACCGAGTGACGATCCGAGTTTCGGCTCGATCCATC
>JAYVAS010000626.1:0-6492 GCA_043750895.1 Pseudomonadota bacterium | reverse complement strand
AGCCTGCTCTTCCTGCTTCTCGTCGCCTTCCCGGCCTGGGCGGGGGTGAACCTCAACACGGCGGACCAGGCAGAGCTGGAGAGCCTCCCCGGCATCGGGGAGTCAAAGGCGCTCGCCATCATCCAGTACCGTACCGACCACGGCGGCTTCAAGTCGATCGACGAGCTGGACAACGTCTCCGGCATCGGCCCCTCCACGCTCGCCAGCCTGCGCGACCTCGTGACGGTGGGCACCGCCGCCGACGCCAAAGCCGCCGCCTCGGCCCCGCCCGCCGCCAGCACCAGCACCACGACCGCCGCCCTCATGACCGCGCCGCCCAGCGCGAGCTGCACCGCCGTCAACATCAACACCGCCGACGTGGCGGGCCTGGACGGGCTCCCGGGAATCGGCGCGTCCAAGGCCGAAGCGATCATCCAGTACCGCACCGACCACGGCAAGTTCGCCAGCTGCGACGAGCTCGACGGGGTCTCCGGCATCGGCGCCGCCACGCTCGCGGGGCTGCGCGATTGTTGTGTGGTGAAGTAGCGACCGGGTCTATGCTGGGACGGTGCTGATCCTCGCCCTCGCCTGCGCGACTCCCGACCCGGGGCCTGGCCCGACCCCGACCCCGCCGGTCGTCGACACCGGCGAGCTCAGCCAGTGCCCCCCCGGCCCCGACCCGCCCGCCGAGCCCGTGGCCGGAGCGCCCGACCGCGCCGGCGAGGTGTGGTCCGGGTCGATCACCTGGACCATCGACTTCGACCTGCTCGCCCAATCCGAGGGCTACCGGGACTGCACCTACACCCGCACCTACGCCGAGATGGTGGAGACGGCGGAGCAACCCTGGCTCTGCCCGGACTGCACGGTGCTGGTCAAGGGGACGGCCGCGATCGTCAGCGGCTACGACGACTGCTACCTCCAGATCTCCGAGAGCGACGCCGAACGGGTGGAAGAGCTCGGCATCGGCGAGGTGGACGGCGTCCCGCACTTCTTCCGGGCGGGGAACGAGAACGTGCGCGCGGTGGATGCGGGCCCCGCCTCCACGGCCGATCCCACTCAGCTCACCGTCGGATGGAGCGAACGGGGCGCGCTCGACGGCACCCGCACCCTGACGCTCTCGGCGGCGGGCACCCTGACCCGGAGGACGGACGAGGCGGTTCGGGTCGCGGATCCCCAAGGCCTCCGCGCCGAGCCCTATTCCTGCGGGTGGCCCCGCCACAACCCCGGGGGTCCCAACACCTCCTGGGATATCGCCGACGGCGCCGTGTTCCCCAACTTCCGCCTCGAGGACCAGTGCGGAGAGGCGGCGTCCCTGTGGGACTTCCGCGGTCGGTACGTCGTCATCGACGCGTCGTCTCCCAACTGCGGGCCGTGCCAGGCGATGGCCGAGGCGGCGCCCGCCTTCGAGGCCGAGCTCGCCGCCGCGTGCGTGGAGGTGGAGACGATGACCCTCCTCAACGAGTCCCTCTCCGCCGTGAACCTGCCGGCCAGCCACGAGACCCGGGAGGCCTGGGTCGAGGCCTTCGCGCTCGACGCCCCGGTCCTCGCCGACCTCGGCCTCGCGTACGCCTTGCTCCCGACCTACCTGGGGCGATCGAGCGGGATGAGCCTGCCGTCGTGGGTGGTGTTGGACCCCGACGGGGTCCTGATCGGCGGTGGGTCAGGGTTCTCCGTGGATGAAGGCGGGTTCGACGAGATCCGGGCGCTGATCCTCGCCGACGTGGCGGCGACCCCGCAGTGAAGGGATCCTCCGCCCTGCCAAATTCTGGCAGGTGCGAGGGATAGGCTCTCCGCTTCCCGGTCCCCCATGGTCCTCTTCCACGCCGCCGATCTGCACCTGGACAGCCCCCTGCGCGGGCTCAAGGACTACGCGGCCACCGAGGCGCTCCGCGGGGCCACGCGCCGCGCCTTCACGGCGATCGTGGACCGCTGCCGCGCCGAACGGGCCGCGGCGCTGCTCCTCGCCGGGGACATCTTCGACTCCGACATGCGGGACATGAGGACGGGCCTCTTCTTCATGGCCGAGCTGGGCCGCCTGGCCGAGGTCGGCACCCAGGTCTACGTCGTCCGTGGCAACCACGACTCCGCCGCGCACGCCGTGAGCGCCGAGCTCTCCGCGCCCCCCCACGTCCACATCTACCCCCATGACCGCGCCGCCACCGTGGTCGATCAGGCCCGCGGCCTGGCGGTCCACGGCATCTCCTACGCGACGCATAAGACGCCGGACTCCCTGCTCCCCTTCTACCCGCCGCCGGTCCCGGGGTTCCTCAACATCGGGCTCCTCCACACCAACGCGGTCGGCGCCACCCAGCACGCCCCCTACGCGCCCACCACGGTCGATGCGCTGTTCGCCCACGGCTACGACTACTGGGCGCTGGGGCACGTCCACGAGCACCGCATCCACCAGGCCGTCGGGCGCTGGGTGGTGTACCCGGGCAACAGCCAGGGCCGGATGATTCGGGAGAGCGGGCCCCGGGGCTGTGTCCGGATCGCGGTGGACGCCACACGGGCGATCACCGGGGTCGAGCGGGTCATCGTCGACGTCGCCCGGTGGGAGCGGGTCTCGGTGGACGTCGGGGACGCCGCGAGCGTGGACGAGATCCACCAGCGTGTCCGCGCGGCGCTCCGCGTCACGGCCGACGCCGCCGAAGGCCGTCCGATGGCGTGCCGACTCACCCTCGTCGGGCGGGGCGAGGGTCACGCCCACACGCAACGCAATCCGCGGCTGCTCGAGGCGCAGCTGCGCGCCGACGCCGCCGCCGGGACCCCTCCGGTGTGTCTGGAGCGGTTCGTGCTGGACACCCACCCCCCCGCGGGCAGCATCGCCGAGGATGGCCTGCGCGGCGAGCTGGACCGCGCCGCCGCCCACCACCTCGCCGACCCCACGGCCCTGGTCGAGCTCCTCGCCGACGAGCGGGAGTTGCTGGACCGCGCGATGAAGTGGGCCGGCCCGCAGGCGGACGAACCCCCCTCGGAGGACCACCCCGACCTCGCCAGGCCCGAGTGGCTGCGGCACCTCGTGGAGGGCGCGGCCGCCCGGGCGCGCCGGGCGCTGAGCGAGGACGCGCCGTGAGGTTCGAGACGCTGCTGCTCGAGGACTGGGGTCACTTCCGCCAGACGCCGCTGTCGCTGCCGGAAGGCGGCCAGGGGCTCCAGGTGGTGTACGGCCCCAACGAGGCGGGCAAGTCCACCCTGCTCCGGGCGTTCACCGCCGCCCTCTTCGGCGTGGACAACCGCAGCCGGGACGGCGACGTCGAGCGCTACCGGGCCCTCGGCGCCACGGCGAGCACCGCGGCTGGCCCCCTCGCGTGGCGCCGTGTCCGGCAACCCGGCCGGGCCCCGGCCGATCCCGCGCTGGCCCGCCTCGCCGAGCTCACCGGCAGCGTCGACCGGGCCCGCTGGCGGCGGGTGTTCGGCTTCTCCGACCGCGACCTGGCCGACGGTGCCGCGTCTCTCACCGAGCGGCCCCTGGCGCAGGCCCTGGATTCGTCGGTGGACCCCGAACGCGCCAAGGCCCGCCTGGAGGAGGCTGCCACCGCCCTCTACGGTCCGAGGCAGCAGAAGAAGGGCCGGGTGCTGGAGCTCGGCGCCGAGCTGGACCGGATCAAAGCGCGCCAACAGGAGGTGCGGCTCTCCCCCGCTGCCTGGCACACGATGAACCAGGCCGCCGCCGACGCGGTCGCCGATCTGGCGCGGCGCCGCCACGAGCGAGACCAGGCGGACCGTCGCGCCGGCCGGCTCAAACGCCAGTGCGGCGCGCGCGAGCTGTTGACCCTCCGGGATCGCCTGCGCGCCGAGCTGGCCCAGGCCCCCCCGGCGGACGGCGTGTCGCCGCTCGCCGCTGCCGACTACCGCCGGCTGCTCGGCAAGCTGGGCGACGAGGAGCGCGCGCTGCGTGCCGCCGAGGGTGCGGTCCGCACCCAGGCGGAGGCCGCGGCCGCCATACGGGTGGAGGAGGACCTCCGCGCGCGCGCGAGCGTGATCCAGGGCCTCACGGGCGGCCTCCAGCGGCTGCGGGACGTGGCGCTCCGGCTCCCGGTGCGCCAGGAGCAGGCCCGGGGTACCGAAGAGAACCTGCGCCGCGAGACGGTGGCGTTCCTCCCGCACGTTCCCCTCGAGGAGGTCCCGGCGCGGGCCCCCGGCACCCACGTGCTCGACCGGATCAGGGTTCTGGCCGACGCGCGCAAGGCAGCGCTGACCGCCCGCGACGCCCGATCGGTCGAGCGCGCCCACACCGCGAGCCGCCTGGCGGACGCCCAACAGCAGTACGATCAGACCGTCGTACCGCCGTGGAGCCCGGCGCTCGCCGACGCCCTCCACGAAGCGTCCGACCCCACCCGCGTCGAAGCGCTCGCCCGGCTGACCGCCGAGCGGGAGCAACGGACGGACGACGCCCAGCGCTACCGCCTCGAGCTTCGGACCGTCGCCGTCTCCGGGGACGTCGCGGCGACCATCCCCAGCCTCCCCCCCGCCACCTGGTCCACCGCGTGGGGCGAAGAGCGCCGCCGCCTGCTCGGCCTGACCGACACCATCCGTCTACGGCTCACCGCCGCGCGGGCGCAGGTGGCCGACCTCACGACCGCGATCGCCGCGACCGACGCCACCCGCCGCCTCCCGTCGGTGGACGACCTGCGCGCCGCACGGGATCGGCGAGACCGTGGCTGGGGCCGGATCCGCCAGGGCCTGCTCGAAGCTGGCTTCATCCCCCGGCTGGAGGTGGTCACCGTGGCCGACCAGCACGAGGAGGCCACCCAGGCCGCGGACGACGTGGCCGACACCCTCCGCGACGAGGCGCAGGCGGTCGCCGAGCGCGCGCGGCGCGTCGCCGAGCTGGAGGTCGGCAGCGGCACGGTCGCCCGCGAGCACGCCGAGCTGGTCGCCGCCGAAGCGGCCGTGGCCAGCCACGAGGCCGTCTGGCAGGCCGCGTGGGTCTCCCACGGCGTGTCGCCGCTGGACGCGGCGTCGATGGCGGGATGGACGGAGCGTTGTCGCGCGTGGGCTCGGGCGGAGGATGAACGGGCGGCGGTCGCTGAACGCCACGCCGTGGCCGCCGGGGTGGTGGACGCCGCCACCGAGGCCCTTCGGTCGGCGCTGGGGGCGGTGGGGCTGTCCACCACCGGGGGGCGCGCCGTGCTCGTCGCCCGGGCGGTCGAAGCCCAGCATGCCCACCAGTCTGGCCTGTCGCTCGCCCAGGAGCGCCTGGACGCCCTACCCGCCCTGCGCGCCCACCACCACCGAGCCGTGGAGGCCGCGGCCCGCGCCGAGGCCGCGTACACCGAGGCCGACTCCGCGTGGAAAGCAGCGCTCGTCGCCGCGGGCGCCTCCCCGGAGGACACCGACGCGGAGCGCCTGAAGTGGCCCGACAACGTCGCCGCCCGCGTGAAGGAGATCCGTCAGTGGATCGATGGGCGCGCGGCCGTCGATGCGGAGGCCCAGGCGGTCGTGGCGCTGCGAACCGAGATCCGGGTGGCGCTCGCGCCGCTGGGCGGAGTCCCCGCGGGGGGCGAGTTCGAGGCGCTCGACGACGTCGCCCGTCGCGTCCGGGCCGCCGAGCAGGCGCACGTGGAGCTGGATCGGATCCGCGCCGTCCTGCGGGAGCGGGAGACGTCGCGGGACGAATGCCGGAAGCGGCGCGACACGCTCGTGGCCGAGCTCGCGGCCCACCGCGCCGGTCGGACCGAAGCGGAGTGGCTCCCGCATGCCGACGCCGTCGCGCGCGCCGCCGAGGCGCGTGTGAAGCTCGCCGATGTCGAACGGGAGCTGGACGCCCACCGCGCCGGGGACGACCCCGAGGCCTTCGACGCCGAAGCGGTCGCCCTCGACGCCGAGGCGCTACGGCGGCACGCCGAGGACGCCGCGCGGGACGCCGCCCAGGCCGGGAAGGACTACGACGACGCCAACCAGGCCGTCGGCAGCACCCGAACCGAGTTGGATCGGATCCGGCCCGAGCGCACCGCGGCCGACCTGATCGAGGAGGAGCTGGCCGTCCGGACCGAGCTGCGCGCGGCGATCGCGGAGTGGGTCACGATCCGGTTGGCCCGAAAGCTGCTCGACGTCGCGATCGCCGAACGGGAGAAGGACCACCTCCCCCAGGTCGTCGCCCACGCCAGCACCCTGTTCGCCGCCATCACCGGCGGCCGATACCGCGGCATCGAGGAGCGGCGCGGGACCCTGGTCGCGCACCGTGCCGACGGCGCCGTGCTCGACCCGGAGGAGCTGTCGGACGCCACGCGTCAACAGGTGTTCCTCGCCGCCCGCCTCGCGTGGGCCGAGCTGCACAACCGCAGCCACGAACCCCTGCCGCTGATCCTCGACGACGTCCTCGCCGCCTTCGACGAGACGCGCGCCACGGTCACGATGGACGCGCTCCGCACGTTCGCCGAAGGTCAACAGGTCGTGCTGCTCACCCATCACGCCTACATCCGGGACATCGCCGCCGGTCGCGCCGGGGTCCACGTCACCACGCTGCCCCCGCCGGGCTGAGCTACTTGCTCTCCACCCAGAGGTCGAGGT